>NZ_JRMM01000080.1:0-19645 GCF_000972905.1 Mycobacterium sp. UM_Kg27 | reverse complement strand
ATGTGTATAAGAGACAGTCGTTGACCTCCCCGACGACGTCCTCGTCGGGAACGAACACATCGTTGAAGAACACCTCGTTGAACTCCGAGCCGCCGGTGATCTGGCGCAGCGGCCGCACTTCGACGCCGGGCGCCTTCATGTCGATGATCACCATGGTGATACCGGCGTGCTTGGGGACGTCGAAGTCGGTGCGCACCGTGGCCAGGCCACGCCGGCACAGATGCGCACCGGAGGTCCACACCTTCTGGCCGTTGATCTTCCAGCCACCCTCGACCCGGGTTGCCTTGGTCTTGACCGCGGCGGCATCCGAACCGGCGGCGGGTTCGGAGAACAGCTGGCACCAGATCTCCTCCTGGCGCAGCGCCTTCTCCACGAAGCGCTCGATCTGCCAGTCGGTGCCCTGCTGAATGAGCGTCAGGATCACCCAGCCGGTGATCGAGTAGTCGGGCCGTTGGATGCCCGCGGCGCTGAACTCCTGCTCGATCACCAACTGCTCGACGGCGTCGGCGGCCCGGCCCCACGGCTTGGGCCAGTGCGGCATGACATAGCCGGTCGCGATCAGCTTGTCCAGCTGGTCTTCGGCGCCCAACTCCGCGATCTCGGCCGCGTCGGCATGGATTCGGGTGCGCAACTCCTCTGCCTCGGGCGGCAGGTCCAGGCTGTTGGCCCGGGTGATGCCGGCCGCGGCGCTCTCGAAGACCGCCAGCGCCGGCGCGTCGCCGCCGAACAGCGCCTGCACCGTCAAGGCCCGGCGCAGCTGCAGGTGGGCGTCGTGCTCCCAGGTGTAGCCGATACCGCCGTGCACCTGGATGTTGAGCTCGGCGTTGCGCACGTAGGCGGGGAAGGCCAGCGTGGCGGCCACCGCGGCGGCCAACCGGAAGGCGTACTCGTCCTCTCCGTCAGCCCGGGCGGCGTCCCAGACCGCGGCGACCGCCGACTCGGCAGCGACCAGCATGTTGGCGCAGTGGTGCTTGATGGCCTGGAAGGTGGCGATGGTGCGGCCGAACTGTTCGCGCACCTTGGCGTACTCGACCGCCGAATCGGTGCAATCGGCCGCACCGCCGACTGCTTCGGCGGCCAGCAGCACCCGGGCGCGCGCCAGCGCGGACTCACGCCCTCCGGCCAGGACGTCGTCGGCGCTGACTCCGACACCGGTCAGCGTCACGCGCCCGGACCGGCGGGTGGGGTCGAGGTTGCCGGGCACGTCGACGTTGACCCCGGCACGGTCGCGCTCGAGCACCAGGACGTCCTCGCCGGCGGCCACCAGCAGCAGATCGGCCAGGCCCGCGCCCAGCACCACCCCGGCGTCACCGGAGGCCACACCGCCGTCCAGGACGATGTCGCCGGCCAGGCCCACTCCGGCGGTGACCGAACCGTCGATTAGGCCGGGCAGCAGGCGGGCCTGCTGCTCGGGGGTGCCGGCCGCGGCGATCACCGCGGAGGCGATGACGGTCGGAACGAACGGACCCGGGGCCACTGCGCGGCCCAGCTCCTCGATCACCACCACCAACTCGGGCAGGCCGAAACCGGAGCCGCCGTGCTCCTCGCCGATATGCAGGCCCAGCCAGCCCAGGGACGCCAGTTCGGTCCAGAACGGGGGCCGAGTCTCCTCGGCGGCGTCCAGCAGCGCACGGGCCTCCGAGCGGGCCTTCTGTGCGGTCAAGAATCCGCGGGCCACCTCGGCAAGTTCGCGGTGGTCGTCGGTCAATCCAATGCCCATGGGGAATCTCCTGGCTTTCGTTTACTTGGGGGCGAACCGCTGCCCGGCGTCGAGCCGCAGGCATTGTCCGTTGAGCATCGGGTTGTCGACGACAGCGGCAACCAACTTGGCGAACTCCTCGGGCCGGCCCAGGCGCTTGGGGAACGCAGCGTCGCGGGTCAAGGCACTGGCGAACTCCTCGGGAATGCCCTTGGTCAGGCCGGTGGCGAACAGGCTCGGCGCGATCGCCAACGCCCGGATGCCCACCGAACCGAGGTCGCGAGCCATGGTCAGGGCCATACCGGCCACACCCGCCTTGGCGGCGGTGTAGGCGACCTGGCCGATCTGGCCCTCGAAGGCCGCGATCGACGCCGTGTTGATGATGACACCGCGTTCTTCGTCTTCGGGCTCGTTGGTGCTCATGTGCGCGGCGGCCAGCCGGTTGATGTTGAACGTGGCGATCAGGTTCAGGTCGATCACCGCACGGAAGGACTCCAGGTCGTGCGGGCCGGACTTGCTCAAAGTGCGTTTGGCGATACCCCCGCCGGCCGTGGTGACGATGACGTGCAGCCCGCCCAGGCCCTCGACCGCCGCGGCCAGAGTCTTCTCGGTGGCGTCGAAGTCGGTGATGTCCACCGGATAGAAGGCACCGCCGAAGCCGTCTGCGACTTGCTTGCCCTCCGAGCCTTCCCGGTCGAGCACCGCGACATCTGCCCCGCCGGCGGCCAGCAGCTCCGCGGTGGCGCGGCCCATCCCAGAGGCCCCGCCGACGATGATGACCTTCTTACCGTTGATATCCATGCAGACCCCTTCGCCGCCGTTACTGGAAATCTAGTAGTTGAGAATCTAGGACAAGTTATCGTTCCGCTCGGAAACCGCTGCCCCTCGGGCATCGGAGAAGGCCCCCGAGGAGGTACTTGTGGCCGCACCGACGGCGACAGAGGTAGTCGAGCGACACGACGGACCGGTGACCTATGTGCACACCGACCCCGAGCTGCCCGCAGTGGCCATCATCGATCGCTCGCCGATCTCCGCACGGCACAAGGTCGTGTTCGGTGCGCTTGCGGTCGCGGGGGCGGTGGCGTGGGCGTCGATCGCGTTCGCCCGCGGCGAGTCGGTGAACGCGGTGTGGTTCGTGATCGCCGCGGTCTGCACCTACACCATCGGATTTCGTTTCTACGCAAGGTTTATCGAGCGCAAGATCGTGCGCCCCCGCGATGACCACGCCACGCCGGCGGAGATCTTCGAGGACGGTACCGACTATCTGCCGACCGATCGGCGGGTGCTGTTCGGCCACCACTTCGCGGCGATCGCCGGCGCAGGTCCGCTGGTCGGCCCGGTGCTGGCCACTCAGATGGGCTACCTGCCGGGGACCATCTGGATCATCATCGGCGCGGTGGTGGCCGGTTGTGTACAGGACTACCTGGTGTTGTGGTGCTCGGTGCGCCGACGGGGCCGCTCCTTGGGACAGATGGCCCGCGAGGAACTGGGCGTCGTCGGCGGTGCGGCCGCGATCATCGGCGTGCTGGTCATCATGGTGATCCTGATCGCGGTGCTTGCGCTGATCGTGGTGCGGGCGTTGGCGGTCAGTCCTTGGGGCGTGTTCTCCATCGCGATGACCATTCCGATCGCCCTGTTCATGGGGTTCTACCTGCGATTCTTGCGGCCGGGCCGGGTGTCCGAGGTGTCCCTGATCGGCATCGTGGCTCTGCTGGGTGCCGTCGCATCGGGCAAGTGGGTTGCCGAAACCTCTTGGGGTGTCGCATGGTTCACGCTGTCCCCGGTGACGTTGTCCTGGTGCATCATCGGCTACGGCTTCGCCGCCTCGGTGCTGCCGGTGTGGCTGCTGCTGGCGCCGCGTGACTACCTGTCCACGTTCATGAAGGTCGGCACCATCATCCTGCTGGCCGTCGGCATCCTGATCGCCCGGCCGCTGATGGCGGCGCCTGCCGTCTCGGAGTTCGCCCGCACCGGCGAAGGACCGGTGTTCGCGGGGTCGCTGTTCCCGTTCCTGTTCATCACGATCGCCTGTGGCGCGCTGTCGGGATTCCATTCGCTGATCGCCTCGGGTACCACCCCGAAACTGCTCGAAAAAGAGAGCCAGATGCGCCTGATCGGCTACGGGGGCATGCTCACCGAGTCTTTCGTGGCGGTGATGGCGCTGATCACCGCGTCGATTCTGGACCAGCACCTGTTCTTCACCCTCAACGCCCCGGTCGCCGCGACCGGCGGTAGCGCCGAGAGCGCCGCCGCTTACGTCAACGGGCTCGGGCTCGGCGGGTCCCCGGCGACCGCCGACCAGATCACCGAGGCCGCCACGTCGGTCGGCGAACAGTCGATCGTGTCGCGTACCGGCGGGGCCCCCACCCTGGCGCTGGGCATGGCCGATGTGTTGGGGCGGGTGTTCGGCGGACCGGGCCTGAAGGCCTTCTGGTACCACTTCGCGATCATGTTCGAGGCGCTGTTCATCCTGACCACCGTGGACGCCGGCACCCGGGTGGCCCGATTCATGCTCGGCGACGCGTTGAGCAACCTGGGCGGACCGCTGCGCCGGCTGTCCAACCCGAGTTGGCGGATCGGGGCGTGGGTTTGCAGTCTGGCCGTGGTCGCCGGGTGGGGTTCGATCCTGTTGATGGGCGTCACCGATCCGCTCGGCGGAATCAACACCCTTTTCCCGCTGTTCGGTATCGCCAACCAGTTGCTGGCCGCGATCGCGCTGACCGTGGTGACGGTGATCGTGATCAAGAAGGGACAGGGGAAATCAGGCCTGAAATGGGCGCTGATTCCGGGCATTCCGCTGCTGTGGGATCTGGCCGTCACCATGACGGCCTCGTGGCAGAAGATCTTCTCGGGCGATCCTCGGGTGGGCTACTGGACGCAGCACTTCGCCTATCGGGCCGCCGAACGGGCCGGCGAGACGTCGTTCGGATCTGCGGCCAACGCGGCGCAGCTGCACGATGTCGTCCGCAACACTTTCATCCAGGGCACCTTGTCGATCGTGTTCGCCTCGGTGGTGGCGGTGGTGGTGGTGGCCGGAATCATGGTGTCGATTCGGGCCGTTCGCGGAACAGCGTCGACCTCCGAGCCGCCACCGGTGCCGTCGAAGCGATTCGCGCCTGCCGGGCTGACCCCCACGGCGGCCGAACGAAAGGTGCAGGCGCAATGGGACGCCCGCTGCACGGGTTAGCGCGCGCCGCTCGCCACATCGGCTGGTACTGGGCATCACTGTTGGGCGACAACCACTACCACCGCTACCTGGAGTACCGCCGCCGCGCTCATCCCGGCGAACCGGTGCTCTCCGAGCGCGACTACTGGCGGCACCGTCACGACGGCGATCCGGGGGCGCGCTGCTGTTGACAGCGGCGCCGGGCCGTGTCCAAACCTTAATGAAGCCTTGACCGACTCGTGGGCATGTACGAGCGGCTTATCGACGCGAATCTCCCTACCATCAACGGCAACAGCCCAAGGTAGGAAGATCGGGAAGGTATGCCGACGATGTGGACATCGGTGCGCTCAGCAATGGTGGTGATCGGGGTCGCGGTCACAACGCTCGTGACGCCGCCCGGAACAAGTTCGGCCGCGGCCAGCCAGCCGCCCGGCGCGGGGATCGCATCGATCCAGCCGGCGTCGGGTGCTGTCGTCGGCGTGGCGCACCCGGTCGTGGTGACCTTCTCCGCACCGGTGATCGACCGCCGGGCCGCCGAGCGCACCATCGCGGTGCGGTCCAACCCGCCGATGACCGGAACGTTCGACTGGGTCGACGACACCGAAGTGCAGTGGGTCCCCGACCACTACTGGCCGGCACACAGTGCGGTGGCACTGTCGGTGGGCAAGCTCTCTGTCGATTTCAGCACGGGCGCAAAGGTTGTCGGCGTCGCCAGCATCTCCGCGCACACCTTTACCGTGACGGTTGACGGCGACGAGGCCGGCCCGTTGCCCACGCCGCACCACCGCCCGCACTGGGGCGAAGACGGCGTCATGCCCGCCACCATGGGCAAGACCGAATACGAGACGCCGACGGGTAACTACACCGTGCTGGGCAAGGACCGCAAGGTCCTGATGGACTCCAGCAGCGTGGGGATCCCGATCGACTCCGCAGAGGGCTACCGCTTCGAGGTCGAACAGGCGGTACGCATCACCCGACGCGGGCTCTACATCCACGCCGCACCCTGGGCGCTGCGCTCCCTGGGCCTGGAGAACGTCAGCCACGGCTGTGTCGGCCTGAGCCCCACCGATGCGGAGTGGTACTTCGACCGGGTCAACATCGGCGACCCGGTGATCATCAAGGAGTGACGCGGGCCGCTGGGCGTCCGCTAGGACGTCCCAGCGCTGCCGAATTCCACTGGCATGGCGTCGATACCGTTGATCCAGGGCAGCACCGACCGTGACGGGCGATCCAGCTGGTGGATGTCGGGAATGATGTCTGCCAGCGCACCGAAGATCAGGTTGATCTGCATCCGGGCGAGATTGGCCCCTATGCAGTAGTGCGCTCCCGGGGCACCGAAACCCAAGTGCGGGTTGGGGCTTCGCCGGATGTCGAACCTGAACGGGTCGTCGAATACCTCGTCGTCGTAGTTGGCCGAGCCGTAGAACATGCCGACCCGCTGGCCTTTGCGGATCTGCACTCCGCCGAGTTCGACGTCGCGTAACGCCGTGCGCTGGAAGGAGATGATCGGCGTCGCCCAGCGCACCACTTCTTCGGCCATGGTGGTGGGGCGTTCCTCGACGAACAACCGCCACTGATCGGGGTGGTCGAAAAACGCCAGCATCCCCTGCGAGGTGGCATTGCGGGTGGTCTCGTTGCCGGCCACCATCAACATCATCACGTAGTAGCCGAATTCCAGCGCAGTCAGCTCCTCACCGTCGATGGTCGCGGTCACCAGGGCCGTCGCGATGTCGTCGCGCGGGTGCGCCTTGCGGTCTTCGGCCATCTGATAGGCATAGCCCAACAGTTCGGCGGAGGCTTGGATTCCGTCGGCTCCGGCTTCCGGTTCACCGTTGCCCCCGCCCACCAGCCGGTTGCTCCAGTCGAAGACCTGCTGGCGCTCGTCTGCGGGGACACCGATCAACTCGCAGATGGTCGCCAACGGCAGCTGCGAGGCCACCTCGGTGACGAAGTCACCGGTGTTGTGCTCGGCGGCGGCGGTGACGATCTCTCTGGCTTGGCGGTCAAGCGAATCTCGCATGCCGGCCACCACTCGGGGCGTGAAACCCCGGGAGACGATCCGGCGCAGCTTGGCGTGCTTGGGCCCGTCGAGAAACAGCATGATGTTGTCGCGGCTGGCGTCGTGGAGTTCTTGATTGTTGGTGGTGTTCGTCCGGATAAGCGAGGTGTTCTCGTGCGAGGAGAACACCTCGTCCTGCAACGAGACCGCCCGTACGTCGGCGTGCTTGGTCACGACCCAGTAGCCCTCATCCGGGTAGCCGGACGCGCCGAAGGGTTGTGCGTTCCACCAGATCGGCCGTGTTTTGCGCAGCAGGGCGAATTCCTCGTGCGGGATCCGCTCGCCGATGAGGGCGGGGTCGGTGAAGTCGAACCCCTCCGGCAGCAGGTGCTGTGTCTCGGTCATCGTGCTCCCTCTCGCTCTACCAGCGGTTGCCACGCCAAACGCTCCCCGGTGCTGTTGATGTAGCCGCCCGACGGGGCAGCGAAATGCGATCCGAGCAGCAGCGCCCGCTCGTCGGCGACGCGGCGCAGCAGGTCCAGCCGGCTGGCGCGTGCGGCACTCGGGTCGGCGTCGGGCCGGGCACCGATCTCGGGGTCGCCGATCTGGACCGGATGGTGCACGACGTCGCCGCTGATGTAGGCCACCGCTCCGGCGGATTCGATGCGCACCGACACGTGACCAGGGGTGTGGCCCGCGGTGGCGACGAGCCGGACCGTCTCGGTCAGCTGATGATCCGGCCCGACCAGCCGAAGCTTGCCGTGCTGCGCCAGCGGCGCAACGCATTCCGGCGCCACCCGGTCCTCACCGGTGCATGCGCTCCAGTGCGCGTGCTCGGCCGCGGTCACCAGGTAGTCGGCACCGGCGAATCTCGGCACCCACTGCCCACCCTGCTCCACGGTGTTGCCACCGGCGTGGTCGCGGTGCAGATGCGTGCACACCACCGCGGTGATGTCGCCGGGAGCGAATCCGGTAGCCGCCAGCGAGTCCTCGAAGAGGTCCGCAATGTTGCGGGTCCGCAGGAAGCTTTCGGCGAAGCAGGTGTCGACCAGCACGCACGATGACTCAGCCGCGATCAGATAGGACTGGATCGCCATCAAGATGTTGCCCGCGGCGTCGCAGTAGTCCGCCAGCGAACCTTCTAGGAAACGCTCGGATGCCGCCGTGAACAACACGGAAGGTGGGATCGGTATGACCGCCTGCAGGACCGCATGGATGTCAACGTCGCCGACAGTCCAGTGCTGCACGCCATGGTCCCCTTCTCGCAGCGCGATCGTATGCCACGAATCATTTGGAAGTGAGCGATTCGAGCAAGCCGGGACAGGGGCTTGGTCTGGCACACTCGACGCGTGGCAGCTCCCACCGTTCGCTTCCGGCGGCTCGCCGAACAGGTCGCCGACGAGCTTCGCCGGCGCATCCTGGCCGGCGAGCTGACCGACGATCACGTACTCCCCAAAGAGGACGAACTCCTGGTCGAGTTCGCCATCAGCAAGCCGTCTCTGCGCGAGGCCATGCGCATCCTCGAAGCCGAGGGACTGCTCACCGTGCGCCGCGGCAAACGGGGCGGCGCGGTGATCCATCGACCCACTCCAGCAAATGTCGCCTACACCATGGGCCTGGTATTGGGATCGCAACAGGTCACTCTCGCCGACGTCGGGACCGCGCTCCTCCAGGTCGAACCGGCCTGCGCGGCACTGTGCGCGGGGCGGCCGGACCGCAAGAGCACGGTGGTGCCCATTCTGCGCCGGTTGCACGAGGAATCGGTGGCCGCGGTCGACGACCTGCAGAAGGCCACCTCTGCCAGCCGCCGCTACCACGAAGCCCTGGTCACCCACTGCGGCAATGCCACCATGCTCGTCATGGCGGGCGCGCTCGAAGCCCTGTGGTCGGCTCACGAGCAAAGCTGGTCCAGCCAGGTCACCGACCATTCAACGGTGCCCGTTCCCGAGCGGCGCGCCGTCTTGGAGGACCACCGTCAGGTGATCGACGCCATCGATGTCGGCGATGCCCAGCGCGCCCGAGACCTCGCCGCAGCACACCTGCTGCACGCCCAGCACTACCCCGGTCGCTCCGGGATCGTCGATCCCGCCATGGTCCGGCCCCGGGGGCTTCCCAGCGCCGGGGACCCGCAGTTCTGAGGAACTTACCGACTCCGTTGACGGGGCCCCTTATTTCCATATGATTTGTCCATGACGGAGTCCGTCGACCTCGAGTGCGCCCGTCCCGGCGGCTCGGCGGTCTGGTCGCCGTCGGTGGTTCCGCCGATCGGCGTCGAGCTGAGCAACGCCCAGGCGCTGGCCATCGCGTTTCGCCATCTCGCCGATATCGGCTTCGCCGAGAACCTGGCCGGCCACATCACCTGGCAGCCCCCTGGCCAGACCGACATGCTGGTCAATCCGTGGGGCCTGTGGTGGGCCGAACTCACCGCCTCCGACATCTGCACCGTCGATGAGAACGGCGGAATCCTCACGGGCCGCTGGGATGTCACGCCCGCCATTCATATCCACACCGAACTGCACCGCTCCCGCCCCGACGCACGTGTGGTGGTCCACAACCACCCCTACTACGTGAGCCTGTTGGCGTCGCTGCAGACGCTGCCCGACCTGGTCCACCAGACCGGCTCGCTGTTCCTCGATGACCTGTGCTTCGTCGAGGACTACGACGGCGAGGTGGACACCGTTTCGCGGGCCCGGGATCTGGCCGAGCGCATCGGCAACGCGAACCTGGCGATCCTGGCTTCGCACGGAGTGATCGCCACCGGACGGACCCTGGCAGAGGCGGTCTACCGGTCGGCCACCATCGAGCGGGTGTGCAAGCTGGCCTATCACGTCATGTTGACCGGCCGGACGCCCACGCCGATGAAGCGATCCGACATGGCCGGGATGCAGGCGTCGTTGATCGAACGCGCCGCCGACGTGTACTGGGCCGGCGCGGCCCGCATGACCATCAAGGCCGACCGGCATGTGCTCGACTGAGCCCCCACGGCGACCGGCTTCGCCCGACTCCACCGCGCTTGCGATCGCCTGGCCCGAAAACGAGGTTCATGGGTGAAATCGATCGACGAGCTCAGCTCTGACCTGAGCTTCACCACCGCCAAGGCCGGGGCGGAACGCACCGTGACCTTCCTGCCCGAACCGCCACGCGCACAACGGCGCTACACGGTGATCTCAGTGGACGACCACATCGTCGAACCGCCGGACACCTTCCTCGGCCGAGTGCCGCGCAAGCTGGCAGACCGGGCGCCGCGGGTGGTCGAGACCGACACCGGCGGCCAGACCTGGATGTATGACGGCCAATCGCTGCCCAACGTCGGGTTCAACGCCGTCGTGGGGCGTCCGGTGTCGGAGTACGGCTTCGAGCCGGCCAGATTCGACGAGATGCGCCGCGGCGCCTGGGATATTCACGCACGCATCAAGGACATGGACCTCAACGGCGTCTACGCCTCACTGAACTTTCCCTCCTTCCTACCCGGGTTCGCCGGCCAGCGCCTGCAGTTGACCACCGGCGACCGGGACCTGGCGCTGGCCTCGGTGCGGGCATGGAACGACTGGCACCATGAGGTGTGGGCCGGCTCCTACCCCGCCCGCATCATCGGCTGTCAGCTGCCCTGGCTGCTGGATCCCGAGGTCGGCGCTGCCATGATCTACGAGAACGCCGAACGAGGCTTTCGCGCCGTCACCTTCAGCGAGAATCCGGCCATGTTGGGGCTGCCGACCATTCACTCCGGGCATTGGGATCCGATGATCGCCGCCTGCGCGGAAACCGGCACCGTGATCAATCTGCACATCGGTTCGTCGGGTACCTCGCCGTCGACCACCGATGACGCGCCGCCCGACGTGGCGGGCGTCCTGTTCTTCGCCTACGCCATCTCCGCGGCGGTCGACTGGCTGTACTCCGGGTTGCCCAGCCGCTTCCCCGAATTGAAGATCTGTCTGTCCGAGGGCGGGATCGGCTGGGTCGCAGGGTTGTTGGACCGTCTCGACCACATGCTGAGCTACCACGACATGTACGGAACGTGGAAGGCGCTGGGCGAGAAGCTCTCCCCCGCCGAGGTGCTGCAGCGCAACTTCTGGTTCTGCGCGGTCGAGGATCAGTCGTCGTTCTGCCAGCACGAGCGCATCGGGACCGACCACATCCTGCTGGAAGCCGACTACCCGCACTGCGACTCGACATGGCCGAACACCCAGCGGGTGATCCACGAGGAGATCGGCACCCTGCCACCCGACGTAATCCGGAAGTTGACCTGGGAGAACGCCTCTCGCCTCTATCAACATCCGGTTCCCGAGGCGGTCCAGCACAACCCGGACGCGTTCTGAAGGTGGCCGCCTCCACGTCACCCCTGCGTATCGCGGTACTCGATGACTACCAGGGCATCGCCGACACGGTGGACTGGTCGCCCATCCCCCGGCCCGTGGATCTGCGGGCGATCCGCGAACACCACGCTCCCGGTGACGAACTGGTGGCCCACCTAGCCGACTGCGAGGTGGTGGTGGCGATGCGCGAACGCACGCCGATCGGCGCCGATCTGCTGTCCCGGCTGCCGGCGTTGAAGTTGCTGGTCACCACCGGGCCGTTCAACGCCGCCATCGACGTGGCCGCGGCCCACCGGCTCGGCATCACGGTGTGTGGGACGGGCGGCGCCATCACGCCGACTGTCGAACTCACCTGGGCGTTGATCCACGCCCTGCAACGTCATCTGCTCGTCGAGGACGCGGCGCTGCGGGCCGGGCGGTGGCAGCTGACCGTCGGCGCTGATCTGGCCGGTGCGACGCTGGGACTGGTGGGGCTGGGCCGCATCGGCCGGCTGGTCGCATCGGTGGGCCACGCCTACGGCATGCGGGTGACGGCGTGGAGCCCACACCTGACCCCAGCGCGGGCCGCCGAGGCGCAGGCGCAGTTGGTGGACCGGCGCCGTCTGTTCGAGAGCGCCGACGTGGTATCGATCCACATGGTGCTCTCCGAGACGACCCGCGGCCTCGTCGGCCGCGACGAGCTGGCGGCGATGAAATCCAGCGCGATCCTGGTCAACACCTCACGCGGCGGGTTGATCGATGAGGCGGCACTGATCGACGCACTGCGCACCCACCGGATCCGGGGGGCGGGCCTCGACGTCTACGACCAGGAGCCGCTGCCGGCCGGGCACCCGCTGACCACGCTGGACAACACCGTGCTGACCCCGCACCTGGGCTACGTGACCGAGAACTGCATGAACGTGTTTTATCGCGATATCGTCGATGACATCGCCGCTTACTGCGCCGGTACGCCACGTCGGCTGGTGAAACCGTAATCGCACCGTTCACACCGTTTCGAATAACAGCCTTTCGTAACAGTCCAGTCGCATTGAAATAACGGTTCTACAAATAAATTATCGTCGCACGATTTCGCAATGCCGCCGCAACAGAAAAGGTCCGCGAACACAATGTTCGCGGACCCTTTTCTGGCACGTGCTATTTAGTGCCGCCGGCCAGACCGATCGGGGCGCTGATGGCGTCTGTCATCAATCCCGCAATCGGACTCGCCGCAGCGGCTCCGGCCGGCCCCGGCGCCACCAGCGGTACGGGCGGTGGCAATCCGGGGACCACCGGAATCGGGGCGATCGGGATCGGAGCCACCGGTCCAGGCAACCCCATCGGCACAGGACCAGCAAGAGTGGTCAGGTCAGCCGCAGCTGGCCCACAAGGCACCCCGGCCGCAGCCGCCAATGTCGCGTCGGCCGGCGCGGCAACCGGCGCGGCACCAGGCGCCGCCCCCTCGGCGGAGGAGAGAGCGACCACGCCACCCGCACACACCGGCCCCCCAAGGGGCAGGTGCACGACGGGAACAGCGCCCGCCTGACCGCTGAGAATCAACCCGCTTGCATAAAAGCCGATACCGGCGAATATCGCTTTACCGAGTCTCCCGAGGCTCTTCACGTAAACTCCGATGATTAGTAACCAGCCCCCCCGGACACGCAATCTTCTGACTGCAAAAGAACCGTATCACAGGCTTGTAAGTTACCGCGCCGACCAATTGACTCGTTAGCGTAACGATGCGGATCAGGCTTTGTGACTCTATGTTCACCAGGCGATCCGGTCCCCATTCTGCGCGATCAGCACAGAGTGAACCGGACACCCATCGAAATGAGTGGAGCTAAGGGGACTCGAACCCCTGACCCCCACACTGCCAGTGTGGTGCGCTACCAGCTGCGCCATAGCCCCGCGTTGTCGTGCTCATCGAAGCTACACCACAGCCGCACCAAGGTTCAAAACAGCTACTCAGTTGGCCTGCGTTCAGGCCGGATGCTGGGTCTGATGCAGTCCGTAGGGCACCGCGTCGAGCAGCGTCACCGTCACGTTGGCCCCGCTGGGCACCTGGTAACTGCGCTCCTCTCCCGGCCGGGCTCCGGTGATCGCCATGCCCAGCGGCGACTGCGGCGAGTAGACCTCCAACCCGCTCTGGTCGTCATCGCGCACCCCGAGCAGGAAGGTCTCGGTGTCTCCGTCGCTGTAGCGCACGGTGAGCACCATGCCGGGCTCGGCGACCCCGTCGTCCGGCGGGTCCTCTCCGACGACCGCGACCGCCAGCAGGTCGTGTATCTGGTGGATACGAGCTTGGCGAGCCTTTTGATCATTGATATCTTCACCGCCCGAAACATCCTGCGGTGCAGACAGTTCCGCCAGCTCCGCCAGCAGCCGGTCCTTGGCCTGCTGGGTCATCCAGACACCGTTCGTATCAGTCATCGACAGTTCTCCTTCACAACAGCACTTGGTTCGAAAAATTCACCGACCCGAGCGGGTCAGCGCAAGGGATCGAGTTCACGCAGCACGGCGGACTGTTTGCCGGTGGTGATCTGCTCGGCCAACAATCGGCCCGTCACCGGACCGTGCGTCATGCCCCACATGCCATGCCCACCGGCGACGTAAACGGTGCGCGAACACACCTCCCCCACCAGGGGCCGCCCGTCGGGGCTGACCGGGCGGGGACCCACCCACACGTCGGAGCGCTCATCCCAGCGGACACCGTCGAGCAGGGGGCGGGTGGCGGCGACGATGGCTTCGACGCGGGCCGGGACGACCGGGGCGTCGGGGTCGCCGAACTCCATGGTTCCGGCGACCCGAAGCCTGGCATTCAACGGCGTGCAGGCCACCCGGGCATCGGGCAGGTAGATCGGCCCGGTGACCGGCCCGTCGACCGGCACGGAGAAGGAGTAGCCCCGCCCGGCCCGCACCGGCACGCGGACCCAGCGCGCTGCCAGCCGCGACAGCCAGGCACCGCTGGCTATCACCGCCGCATCGGCTGTCAAAGTGGTGCCGTCGCTGCTGGTCACGGCCACCCCATCACCGCGGGGCGACACGTCGGCGACGTCGAGAACATGCAGGACGGCGCCGCGCTGCACCACCGTGCGCCCCAGCGCGGTCACGAACCGGCCGGGGTCGAGGAAGCGCTGGCCGTCGATCTGCACCCCGGCAGCGACCGCCGAGGACGCCAGCGGCACCCGCTCGGCCAGTGCGGCACCGGTCAGTTCGGTGCCGAACACCGGCTGGCCGGCCTCGGAGAACCGGCGCAACTCGTCGAGCAGTCGCTCGGCGTCAGCCGAGGTACGGAAGATCGCGGTGATGGGCGCATCGGTGACCGGGGCGTCTACCCCGTTGGCGAGCAGAACGTCATAGGCCTCAATGCATTCCGCGCTCAGAGGCGCGTTGGCCTGCACTGCGCGGCGCCAGGCCGCGGGACGACTGTTCGCCGCGAAGCGCGCCAAGAACGCCCACAGTGCCGGGCCGGCGTTGAGTGGCACCTGCAGCGGTGCGGACCGGCTCAGCAGGGACCGCAGCCCGAAACGCAGGTTGGCGGGTTCGTTAAGCGGAATCGCCAGTGCGGGGGAGATCCAGCCGGCGTTGCCCCACGAGGATCCGGCCGCCACCCCGACACGGTCGACCACGGTGACTTCAACACCGCGCTCCTGCAGAAACCAGGCGGTGGACAACCCGACGACGCCGGCGCCCACCACGATCACCGATCGTGGTGCGCCGTCGATTCGGTCGGGTGCACCCATCACTCCATGATGCGACTGTCCTCAGACACCCGGTTTAACCGAATCGCACAACAGCAGCGTCACTGTTTGTCGAGTTCCGACATGTCACCCGCCGCGAGCTCGATCATCGCCGCGAATCGGGTCCGCGGATCCTCCAACCCCAGTGGCGTCACCTCGGCCATCTTGCGCAGCCGGTAGCGGACTGTGTTCTCGTGCACGCCCAGCTGCTCAGCGGCCCGGGCCAAGTCGCCTTGGGCGTCGAGCCAAGCGCGCAGCGTGGACACATAGGGCGTGTGGTGGGCCGCGTCGTGGTGACGTAGCTCTGCGACCGGCCCGCGGGTGGGCACCCGCCCGGCTCGCGCCGCGGTGTGCAGCCGGCGCAGCACGACCTCGTCCCAGGACTCGTCGTAGGCCGGCGGAACGCTCCCGGGCGGGCCGGCTTCGTGCAGCGTGAGGCATTCCTCGGCCTCGCGGCGCGCGGCGGCCAGCTCGGTGACCGTGGCGACCGCACTGATCCCGGCCCACACGCTGGCGTGCGGTGGCAGGGCGCCGGCCAGGACTCGCAGCCACTGCCGAGCCGCGGCGGCGTCCGCAGCGGGCAGCAAGGTGTAGACAGTGTTGGCGGCCAGGGCGCTGCGACCTGGGCGTGACCACCCGAAGCCCGTGGTGACGGCCTCGAAAGCCAGCAGCAGCCCGGCGTGCGGTTGCGTGGCGATCCGGGTGTGCACGGCGATCACCCGCAACGAAGCCTGCGGCAGGCCCAGCCTGGCGACCAGGGCGACAGCATCGTCCGGCTCCGTCTGCTCATCCAAAAGTCTGGTTACCCAGTCGGATTCGACTTGCCGCTCCAGATCAGCACTGGCCCGTGACCGCAGCACGTGCAATGCCACCGTGCGAGCACCGTCGCCCAGTGCGGTCAGCTGGTCACCTTTCAACGGGCCCGGGCAGGCCACCCATACCGCGCCCAGCGTCTCCCGGCCGGCACGCACCGCCACCACCATGCGGCCGGTCAAGCCGTACTCGGGATCGGCCGCGACGAACAGCGGCTCGTCCTTGATATCCAAATGCGCTAATACGCCTTGCTTTTCGAACAACTCGCGAAGCGGCTCGGACTCCTGCCGGTTCAGGATTGTCGCCGACCGCGCCGGGTCGGCGTGCCGCTGTCCACGCGAGTAGGCCAGCACCCTGCCCAGCTGATCCTCGATGGTGACCGCACCGCCCACCGCTTCGGCGAGACTGTCGGCCACAGCGAAAAGATCCGTTGGCCCACGGCCCGACTCGGTCTCACGACCTTCGAGCACCAGTCCGTAGACCACCGCGGCCAACTCGCTCCAGGACACCGCTGCGTCCACCACCAGCACGGCAAGCGACTCACCCTCGCCCACGAACGAGGTCTTGTCGTCGACGTCGCGCACCAGAACCGCGACGGCCTTGGCGGCCACCGCCCAGCGCACCGCCTCCTTTACCGAGCGGGCGCCGACCGCCAACAGGACGTCGCCGACAACGACGCGCTCACCGGTCACCTCGTGCATCACGACACTGCTCAGCCGCGTCGTCCTCGGGATGGAGCAGAACCTCAGCCGAACCCCGTAGCTGCCCACCACGTTGACCAGCCGGTCCAGTGTCACCATCAACCGAGCCTAGCCAGGTCGCGTCGGCCAGCCCGCCGATCGGGTCGCTGTCCCTGGTCTCCGGTGCCCACAGCCACGTGAGCGCCGCCACCAGCAACACCGCACCGCTGACCGCAAAACCCCACTCGAAGGACATCCGCTCGGCGATCTGGCCGACCACAAACGAACCCACGATCGACCCGAAATCAGCCATCATCTGATAGGTCGCCACCGCCGTGCCCGCCCGGGCCTGGTTGCCGACCAAGTCGGAGATGACGGCTTGCTGCGGCGACCCGTAGATACCCGATGCCACCCCGGTCAGATACGCCACCACCAAGAACACCACCAGCGATGCGCTCGCGCCCAGCAAGACTGTCGTTACGCCCGACGCGGCCAGCCCGGCGATCAGCAGCCCCTTGCGACCGATCCGGTCGGAGAGCTGACCGCTGGGCAGTACCGCGCAGACGTTGCCGACCCCTACCACCGCCAGCGTCAGGCCGGCGAAGGCGGCACCGCGGCCCAGGACTTCGGTGACGAACAACGGCACCAACGCGACCCGCAGACCGAAGACCGACCAGCCGGTGGCGAAGTTCGCCAACAACGCTGAGCGGTACGCGCGATTGCCCAGCGCCGTCCGCACCGACACCGTCGGCCCCTCCGATTCGGCCGCTTCGGCCAGATGTGAGTGGCGCAGGCTGACGAAGACGCCGGTGGCCGTCACGATCAACACCGAACCGTAGAACAAGAACGGCGCGCTGAGGCCGAAACCTGCCGTCAGACTGCCCAACACCGGTCCGCCCACCGTGCCCAGCAGGAACGCAGTGGCAAACAACCCCGCGACTCGGCCGCGAGCGTCCTCCGGGCTGATCCGGATCATCAGGCCCACCGCGGCGATGAAGAACATCGTCGATCCGACGCCGCCGAGCGCACGGAAGAACAGCAACTGGCCGTAGTTCTGCACGAAGGCACAGGCCGTGGTCGACACCGAGACGATCAACAGGCCCGCCACGTACACCCAGCGCTCGCCCAGCCGTTGAATGAGCAGTCCGCTGACCGGCGCGAAGAGCAATCGTGTCAGCGCGAACGCGGTGATGAGGAATGTAGTCGCGGAGATGCTCACCCCGAAATGGCGCGCATAGACCGGCAGTACCGGGGATACCAGTCCGTAGCCAAGCGCGATCAAGAAGTTCGCGACGAGCAGTACCCAGATCTCCCGCTGCAGCCGCGGTCGAGCGGCCGGAGAGTCTGAGGTCACCCGATAACTTTAGACAGCCTCGGTAATCTCTGACTCGGGAGGCTTGATCATGAACGATGCCGTCGACGCGCGCCCCGATCACCCGTCGCAGCGGCCGATTCCGGTGCAGCTGTGGGAGCAGTGGGGCGCGTTCAAACCGTTCGCGGTAGCCGGCGCCACCGCGATCGTGGTCGGTGGCGCGATAGCCGCCGCCATCGCGGCCCCGGCGCCCACCCGTCACGGGGTCTGGGCGGTGGCCTACCTGGTTCTGGTACTCGGGGCCGGCCAACTGGTGATCGGATCCGGCCAAGCACTGCTGCCGGCCACCTCGCCGTCACCTCGCGAAGCAACGCTGGGTGCCGCGGCGTTCAACCTGTCCGGCGCCGCCATCGTGGTCGGCGTCGTCACCGACCACGTCGCGGTGTTCTATGCGGGTTCTGGGCTGCTGTTCATCGTGCTGGCCTGGTGGCTCTACCGGGTTCGGCGCAGCACGCGTCGGGGTTGGGCCCTGCTCGCCTACCGGCTTTTCCTGGCGGCATTGGTGGTGAGCATTCCGATTGGGATGGCGATCACCACCGCGGGGCGCAGCTAGTTCACTGTCGGGCCAACAGCTTGGCCAACACCTCCGCGTGACTTCCCTCCACGTCCCGGCTCGCCGTCACCAGGGTGACAGTCTTCTTGCCGCGGGCCAGAGCGCGCAGGCCGGCGAACCCGGCGGCCCCCTTCGCGGTCTGCAGTTCGTCTTCGTAGCGGCTGACGAACTGGTCGAAACGCTCGGGCTGATGGTTGTACCAATGGCGCAGTTCGTTCGACGGCGCGGCGTCTTTGTACCAGTGCCCCACCCGCGGGTCGTCCTTGCGGAAGCCCCGCGGCCACAGCCGATCGACAAGGATCCGTTCACCATCCTCGGCACGGGGTTCGTCATACACACGGGCGACCCGGAACGTGGTTTTGGGACTCATACCCCAGGTTATCGCCGGCGCACAGCGCCTGTCCGCCGCCGTTCTCATCACCCGCAACGCCGTCGAAGTTAGCTTAGGCAATGCTATCTTGACATTATTTACAGTTTCGCTCGTAGAAATTGGTGTCGGCGTGAACGGTAGTTGGATCGCATCTCCCCCGGAGGTGCATTCCGCGTTGTTGAGCAGCGGGCCCGGCCCCGGTGCCCTGCTGGCCTCCGCCGGTGCCTGGTCGGCGCTGAGCAGCGAATATTCTGCCGCGGCCGCTGAACTGATCGCCGTGCTGGGCGCCGTCGGGTCAGCGGCCTGGCACGGCCGGAGCGCCGCCAGCTACACCACGGCGCACGTGCCCTACCTGCAGTGGCTGACGCGCGCCAGCATCGACAGCGCCCGCACCGGCACCGAACACGAAGTCGTCGCCGCCGCCTACAACACCGCCCTGGCCGCCATGCCGACCATGGCAGAGCTGGCGCTCAACCACACCATTCACGGCGTGCTGACCGCCACGAACTTCTTTGGCATCAACACCATCCCGATCGCACTCAACGAGGCCGACTACGCCCGCATGTGGGTGCAGGCGGCCACCGTCATGGCGACCTACGAGGCGACGTCCGGCGCTGCCCTGGCGTCGCTGCCCGTCGCGGACCCCGCGCCGCCGATCCTGGCCGCCGACAACGGAACCGGTAACAACGACGACGAGCCGACGGATCCGATCGAGGAAGCCAACCGCTGGTTCTGGTTCATCTTCTGGAACATCGTGTTCTGGTCAACGCTCCTGTTCATCGTGACGATTCCAGTTCGGATCCCGATCGTGCTGCCGTTGCTGATCAACGCCATCAACGACTTCATCGCATCGATGCAGGTGCCACCGCCGGAGCCGGTCATCGAACAGCCCGCGCCACAGCCCGTCCCGATGCGGCGCCCGATCGTGGCCCGACCGGCCCATGAGCCTGTCTCTTATACACAT
>NZ_JRMM01000079.1:0-19808 GCF_000972905.1 Mycobacterium sp. UM_Kg27 | reverse complement strand
ATGTGTATAAGAGACAGGCGGCCGACACCGCCATCGCCCGATTCCGGGCCTGACCGGGCGCGTAGGTCGTCGCGATGAGCGCCAGGCCGGTCGGTGCGGCTATGGCGGCCCCAATGCCCTGGACCGCCCGGGCGGCGATCAAGGTGGCAGAGTCGGTAGCCACCCCGCAGACCAGCGAGGCGATAGTGAACACCCCGACCCCGGAGACGAACGCCCGCTTCCGTCCGATGGCGTCGCCCACTCGGCCGCCGAGTAGCAACAAGCCGCCGAAGGTCAACACGTAGGCGGTGATGACCCAGCTCTTGGCAGCGTCGGACAGATCAAGGTCGGCCTGCATCCGCGGCAGCGCCACCACGACGATGGTGCCGTCCAGCGTCGACATCAGTTGCATACCGGTGATCGCCACGATGGCGATACCGAGCACGCTCGACGACAACGACCGGCCGGCCGACTGGGATTCCCCCGGCGCGGCCATAGCAGGTCAGCTTAGCCACCGACGGCCCCGCCGACGTGACCTCCGGGCGAAGTTACAGGGCGCCGAACGCGTCCTGCACGTCCTGGGCATGCGCGACCTGCTTGGCGGTGTAACCGATCAGCAAGGAGATCCCACCGACCAGGACCGCCACCGCGGCAATCCACAGCAGCCCATAGGTGTAGGCGGAATCCAACGCGGCGATCTGCGCGGGATTCATGGTCTTGACCGGCATGTTGGTGCCGCCGAGGTACAGGGTGCGCGACGTGATGACGGCCTGGATGACCGCCAGAACCATCGGCCCGCCCAGGTTCTGCAGCATCAGTGCGATCGCCGAAGTCGGGCCGATCTGGTCGAAGCCCACGCCGGCGATCGCCGACAGGGTCAGCGGCACCACGATCACGCCGATACCGAGCCCACCGAGCACGATCAACGTGACGAAGTTCGGGAAGTACGGGAGGTTGCGGTTGATCGTCGAGCCGTAGATCATCGCGCCCAGCAATACGACGCCGCCGGAGATCACCAGCACCCGGGGCGGGAACCGGCGCACCAGCTGGGACGACAGGCCCAGGCCGACACCCAGCCCGATGACGAACGGGATAAATCCCACGCCGGCACGCAAGGCCGAATAACCCATCAGATCCTGCACGTACAGACCGATGGTCACGGTCAAGGTGAACAGCACGCCGCCGGCGAGGAAGATCGCCGCGAAGGTCAGCAGCCGGTTGCGGTCCTTGAACAGGCTGAACGGCACGACCGGATTCTCGGCGGTGCGCTCCACCACAGCGAACGCCAGCAGCGCCAAGACCGCGACCACACCCGAGCCGATGGTGATGACCGAGATCCAGCCCTTCTCCGGGCCAATCGTGAAGGCAAACACCGCGGCCGTGCAGCCCAGCGTCGCCAGCAGCGCGCCGGCGGCATCCAGCTTCATGCGCTCCCGGTGGGTCTCGGTCAGCGCGGTGCGGGCCAGGTAGACCATCAGCAGGCCGATGGGCACGTTGATCCCGAACGCCAGCCGCCATGACACCTCGGTCAGCGCGCCGCCGACCACCAGGCCCATCACCGAGCCGACGGCGGTCATGGCTCCGAATATCGCGGTGGCGGCATTGCGGGCCGGCCCCTTCGGGAACGTGGTGGCGATGAGCGCCAACGCCGTCGGTGAGGCGATGGCTGAGCCGACACCCTGCAGGAGTCGCGCGATCACCAAGGTGGGCGCATCCCAGGCCACGGCACAGAGCACCGACGCGATGGTGAACAGCGCGACCCCGCTGATGAAGGTGCGCTTGCGGCCGATGGTGTCGCCGAGTCGCCCGCCCAGCAGCATCAGGCCGCCGAAGGTCAGGACGTAGGCACTGATCACCCAGCCGCGACCCGCGTCGGACAAGCCCAGGTCGTCCTGGATCTTAGGAAGCGCAACGATTGCGACAGTGCTGTCCATGGTGGCCAGCAGCTGCATGCCACCGATGGCGATCACGGCGTAGATAAAGCGACGAGACGGCAGCCAGGACGACACATATTTGCTGGTCCAGCTCACGAGATCGGAGCCGCTACGTCCAGGGGGAACCGCCCCGGTCGCACCTTCGGACCACTGCGCGCTCGCCCGCCCTGCATCATCGAGTGCAGTCATAACCGGCTACCCTACAGTAATATTAAGAGCTGTTTAAACCCCGAGACCTGCGACGGCGCCGATAATCACGATCGCGGGAGGTCGGATGCCCTCCGCGCGGATTTTCTCGGGCGCGTCGGCCAGGGTCGCTCGCAGCGTGTGCTGGGCCGGCGTGGTGCCGTGTTGCACTACCAGAACCGGCGTATTCGCAGGTCGACCGCCCTTTTGCAGCACCGCGCTGAATTGCTCGATGCGTTCGACAGCCATCAGCAACACGATCGTTCCGCGCATTGCGGCCAGGGCGTCCCAATTCACTAACGATTCGGGATCGTCGGGTGCGACATGCCCGCTGACCACCACAAATTCGTGGTTCACGGCCCGATGGGTGACCGGTACCCCGGCCAGGGCCGGGACCGCTATGGCACTGGTCACACCCGGCACAACCGTCACCGGAATCCCGGCGTCGGCACAGGCCAGCACCTCTTCATAGCCGCGGGCGAACACGAACGGGTCGCCGCCCTTGAGGCGCACCACGAACTTGCCGGCCTTGGCACGTTCGATCATCAGGGCGTTGATGGCGTCCTGGGCCATGGCCCGCCCATAGGGGATCTTGGCGGCGTCGACGACTTCGACGGTCGGGGGCAGTTCGGCGAGCAGCTCCGGCGGCGCGAGCCGGTCGGCCACCACGACATCGGCGTGCGCAAGCATGCGACGGCCACGCACCGTGATCAGTTCTGGGTCGCCCGGCCCGCCACCCACCAGCGCCACACCGCCACGCACCACATCGGGGGTCGCCTCTGCGTCCACGGTGATGGTGCCGCTCTGCAGGGCCTCCCGGATCGCCGAGCGGATCGCCGCCGACCGGTTGTGCTCGCCGCCGGCCAGCACGCCCACCGACAGCCCGGAGTAAGCGAAGGTGGCCGGGGTGACCGCGGAACCCTCGACGGCCAGATCGGCTCGCACACAGAAGATCTGGCGACGGTCCGCCTCGGCCACGATGGCGGCGTTGACCTCCGGGTCGTCGGTGGCCGCGATCGCGTACCAGGCATCGGCCAGATCCCCGTCGCGGTAGGTGCGCGAGACCAATGTGATGCCCGGCTTACGCTCGCCCAGCGCTTCGACCGCCGGGGTGGCGCTGGGTGCGATCACCAGCACCTGCGCGCCACTGTCCACCAACAGCGGAAGACGCCGCTGCGCGACGCTTCCCGCGCCCACGACAACAACCTTGCGGCCGGCCAGCCGTAAACCGGCTAGGTAGGGATTCTCGGTCACCCGATAACTCTAGTGGCGGCCGTCAGCGCGGCGAAGCCGGGCGCAACGGGTCGCCACCATCAGCCCCCGTGCGACCGTCAGCTGAGTTGCAGCTTTTGGCTGCCCCACTCCCACACCTGCTCGAACAACACCGGCTCGTCAGACAGTCGCGCACCCAGCGAGGGCACCATCTCTTTGAGCGCCGGCAGCCAGTCGGCGAACCTCCCGGCGAAGCAGCGCGCCAGCACCTCCAGCATGGCCGGCACCGCGGTCGATGCCCCGGGCGAGGCACCGAGCAGTCCCGCGATGCTGCCGTCGCCGGCGCTGACGATCGTGGTGTCGAAATCGAGCTGTCCGCCGCGGATGACCTGCACCCGCTGGCCGGCCCGGATCTCGTGCCAGTCCGCGTCATCCGCGGCCGGAAGGAACTCCCGTAGTGCCTCGATGCGGGAGCCGTGGGTTCGCCGCAGTTGGCCGAGGAGGTAGCCGACCAATTCGCGCTCCCGGATCCCGGCGAACAGCAGTGACCGCACGTTGTCGAAGCGGACCGATCGCGGCAGGTCGGTGGCGCGGCCGTGCTTGAGGAACTTCGGCGACCATCCGGCAAACGGTCCGAACAGTAGCCACGACGCACCGTTGACCAGTCGGGCGTCCAGGTGCGGGGCGGTCGTCGACGGCGCGCCCGGCACCGGAGCCCCGTACACCTTGGCGCGGTGCGCGGCGGTGAGCTCGGTGGCCCCGCAGCGCAGGAACACCCCGCCGATCGGGAAGCCGCCGAAGCCCCGCGCTTCGGGGATTCCCGCGCGCTGCAGCAGGCCCAGGGTCGCTCCCCCGGCTCCGATGAACACGAATTTGGCATTGAGTCTTCGGGTTTCGCCGATTCTGCGGTTGACCAGAGTCAACGTCCAGCTGCCATCGGGCTCCCGGCGTAGCGAGCGCACCTCGTGGCCGAAGAGCACCGCGGTGCCGTGCCGCACACCGTAGCCGATCAGCTGACCGGTCAGCGCGCCGAAGTCGACGTCGGTGCCGTGCCGCGCCCAGTCCAGGGCCACCGGAACGTTGGGGTCTCTTCCGGCGGCCATCGCGGGCAGCCGCGCGGCGAACTCGCCGAAGTCGGTGATGAAGTCGGTTCCGGCGAACAACGGGTTGTCGGCCAGCGCACGATGACGCCGACGCAGGTAGTCCACCCCGTCGGCGCCGTGGACGAAGCTGACGTGCGGGACCGGGTGCACGAAGTCGCGCGGATCCTCCAGCAGTCCGTTCTCCACGGCATAGGCCCAGAACTGCCGGGTCACCTGGAACTGCTCGTTGACCCGCACGGCTTTGGCGGTGTCGATCGAGCCGTCGGGCCGCTGCGGTGTGTAAAACAGCTCGCACAGCCCGGCGTGGCCGGTGCCGGCGTTGTTCCACGGATCGCTGCTCTCGCCGGCCGCGGAATCCAACCGTTCGACGACGGTGATCGCGGCACCCGGTTCCAGCCGGCGCAGTATCGCCCCCAAGGTGGCGCTCATGATGCCCGCGCCGATCAGCGCTACGTCGGTCATCTCGGTCTGAACCGATGGGGCCACGCCACCAGCCTATCCAGGACGGCGGCGCCCGGCTCCGCCGCGCTTGCGATCCCCTCGGCCAGGATGGCGGTGACCTGCGGCCCCGCACACCGTTTAGGCTGACGCAATGGAGAGCTACGACCTGGCGATCATCGGAACCGGTTCGGGCAACAGCATTCTCGACGAGCGCTACGCGGACAAGCGGGTGGCGATCTGCGAACAGGGCACTTTCGGCGGCACCTGCCTCAATGTGGGCTGCATCCCCACCAAGATGTTCGTCTACGCCGCCGAGGTAGCCAAGACGGTGGCCGAAGCGTCCCGCTACGGGATCGATGCTCACATCGACGGTGTGCGCTGGGACGATATCGTCTCGCGGGTGTTCGGGCGGATCGACCCGATCGCCGCCGGCGGCGAGCAGTATCGCCGCAGCCTGCCCAACGTCGACGTCTACGGCGACCACACCCGGTTCGGGCCGGTCGGCTCCGACGGCCGATACCTCTTAGTCACCGCGGGCGGTGAACAGTTCAGCGCCGAGCAGGTGGTGATCGCGGCAGGGTCGCGCTCGGCGATCCCGCCCGCCATCGCCGACAGCGGGGTGCACTACTACACCAGCGACGACATCATGCGGATCGCCGAGCTGCCCGAGCATTTGGTGATCGTCGGCGGTGGCTTCATCGCCGCCGAGTTCGCCCACGTGTTCTCCGCCTTGGGCGTCCGGGTCACGGTGGTGATTCGTGGCTCAACCTTGCTGCGGCACTGCGACGAGACGGTTGCAGAACGGTTCACCCGGATCGCCGCGGCCAAGTGGGATCTGCGCACGCACTGCAACGTGGTCGCCGCCCGCAACGATGGGACCGGTGTCGTCGTGGAGCTTGACGACGGCTCGGTGCTGCAGGCCGGCGCGATGCTGGTGGCTACCGGACGAGTGCCCAACGGCGACCTGTTGGACGCCGAGCAGGCCGGTGTCCTCGTCGCCGGCGGGCGGGTAAGCGTGGACAAGTACCAACGAACCTCGGCGCGCGGGGTTTTCGCGCTCGGTGACGTGTCCTCGCCCTATGAGCTCAAGCATGTCGCCAACCACGAAGCCAGGGTGGTGCAACACAACCTGCTGTGCGACTGGGACGACGTGGACTCGATGCGGGTCACCGACCACCGTTATGTGCCCGCCGCGGTTTTCACCGATCCACAGATCGCCTCCGTGGGGCTGACCGAAACCCAAGCGCTGGCAAAGGGTCTCGATATCTCGGTGAAGATCCAGGACTACGGTGACGTCGCCTACGGCTGGGCCATGGAAGACAGCACCGGACTTGCCAAGCTCATCGCCGAACGCGGCACCGGACGACTGTTGGGCGCGCACATCATGGGCTACCAGGCGTCATCAATCATCCAACCGCTGATTCAGGCGATGAGTTTCGGTCTCACCGCGCCGGAGATGGCCCGCGGTCAATACTGGATCCACCCGGCACTGCCCGAGGTCGTCGAGAACGCGCTGCTCGGGCTCCAGTGAAAGGTTCGCCAGATGAAGTCCACCCTGCTGTCCCGGCAAGACCTCGACTTCCTGCTGTTCGACTGGCTGCGCGTCGAGGAACTGACCGGACGGGACCGGTTTTCCGAGCACTCCCGGGAGACCTTCTCCGACACCCTGGATCTGTGCGAACAGCTGGCAACCCGCTATTTCGCCCCGCACAACAAAAAGAGCGACGCGAACGAGCCCACCTTCGACGGGACGAAAGTCACCATCATCGGTGAGGTCAAGGAGGCACTGGCAGCCTGCGCCGACGCCGAGCTGATGGGCATGGCCATGGACTACAGCCTCGGCGGCGCGCAGCTTCCGGCGACCGTGGCCCAGGCCGGCTTCGTGTGGCTGATGGCTGCCAACGTCAGCACCGCGGGCTACCCGATGTTGACCATGGCGAACCTGAACCTGCTCGCCAAATTCGGTACCGAAGAGCAGATCGCCGCCTTCGTCAAACCCATGCTCGCCGGCCGTTTCACCGGGACGATGTGCCTGTCGGAGACTCAGGCCGGATCGTCGCTGGCCGACATCACCACCCGAGCGGAGCGGCGCGCCGACGGCACCTTCCGACTGTTCGGATCCAAAATGTGGATCTCCGGCGGCGAGCACGAACTGACCGACAACATCGTCCATCTGGTGCTGGCCAAGATCCCCGGCGGTCCGGCCGGCACCAAGGGGATCTCACTGTTCATCGTGCCGAAGTATCTGGTGAATCCCGATGGCACGCTCAGTGAGCGCAACGACGTCGTCCTGGCCGGGCTCAACCATAAGATGGGCTATCGCGGCATCACCAACACCGTGCTCAACTTCGGTGAGGGCGTCCACCAGCCCGCCGGCGAACCGGGTGCCGTCGGTTATCTCGTGGGCGACGAGCACCGCGGGTTGAACTACATGTTCCACATGATGAACGAAGCGCGCTTGGGTGTGGGTATGGGTGCGATCGCGCTCGGTTACACCGGCTACCTCAAGTCGCTGGAGTACGCGCGCACCCGGCCACAAGGCCGACCGGCGACGACGAAAGACCCTGCGGCGCCGCAGGTTGCGATCATCGAGCACGCGGACGTCAAGCGGATGCTGCTGGCGCAGAAGTCGTATGTCGAGGGGGCGCTGGCGTTGGCGCTGTATTGCGCGCGGCTCGTCGACATTCAGCACACGGCCCAATCCGACGAGGAACGCGAGCACTCCACCGCCCTGCTGGACATCCTCACCCCGATTGCCAAGAGCTGGCCTTCGCAGTGGTGTTTGGCCGCCAATGATCTGGCCATCCAGGTACACGGCGGCTACGGCTACACCCGCGAGTACGACGTGGAACAGCACTACCGGGACAACCGGCTCAACCCGATCCACGAGGGCACCCACGGCATCCAGAGTCTGGACCTGTTGGGCCGCAAGGTGGTGCAGCGCAATGGGGCCAGTCTGGCCGCACTACAGCGGACGATGAGCGAGAGCATCGCGGCCGCGCATCGGGCCGGCGGCGAACTGGCCGAATTGGCAGCACGACTCGACGCCGTGGTCCAGCGCCTGGTGGCCGTCACTGCGGGGATGTTCGCCGCCGGTGACATCGACGCCGCACTGGCCAACAGCGCGATCTACCTGGAGGCCTTCGGCCATGTGGTGATCGCCTGGATCTGGCTGGAGCAGTTGATTGCCGCAGACGGACGCACCGGAGACTTCTTCGACGGCAAACGCCAGGCTGCGCGCTACTTCTTCCGATACGAGTTGCCCAAGACCGGACCGCAGCTGGACCTGCTGGAGAGCCTGGACCGTACGACCCTGGATATGCGTCCGGAGTGGTTCTGAGCGCCGTCTGACGGGAGAGGCCAACCACCCTGGGTACCAAAGTCCCCGGATGCCCCGATGTTCACCCATGCCACAGTCTGGTCCATACTGCGACTTGACACCCGTCAAGTTTTCGACGACCGCGAGGAGTCCCCAGTGAGCGCGCTGACCACCCACCGCAACACCAGCGAGCACGGCCGAGTACTCGCCGACCCTCAGGCCTACACCGATAACGAGCGCCTGCACAGCTCACTGGCCTGGCTGCGCGCCAACCAGCCGGTGTCGTGGGTGGACGCCCCGCCGTACCGGCCGTTCTGGGCAGTCACCAAGCACGCCGACATCATGGACATCGAGCGCGACAACGAACTCTGGGTCAGTGAACCGCGTCCCATGCTGCTACAGGCCAAGGTCGAGGACCGGGTCAAGGCCGACCAGGAGGCCGGCATCGGACTGCGCACGCTGATCCACATGGACGACCCGCACCACCGGGACATCCGCAAGATCGGCGCGGACTGGTTCCGCCCCAAGGCCATGCGCGACCTCAAGGTCCGCGTCGACGAACTGGCCAAACGCTACGTCGACCGGATGGCCGAGATCGGCCCGGAGTGCGACTTCGTCACCGAGATCGCCATCAACTTTCCGCTGTACGTGATCCTGTCACTGCTGGGCCTGCCCGAGGAGGACTTCCCGCGCATGCTCAAGCTGACACAGGAGATGTTCGGTGGCGAGGACGCCGAGCACCAGCGCGGCCAGGGCGGCGCAGACGAGATCATGGCCGTGCTGCTGGATTTCTTCAATTACTTCTCCGCCCTTACGGCCTCGCGGCGGGCCAACCCCACCGGGGACTTGGCCTCGGCCATCGCCAACGGCCGTATCAACGGCGAACTCATGTCCGACATGGACACGCTGTCCTACTACGTCATCGTCGCCAGTGCCGGCCACGACACCACCAAGGACGCCATCTCGGGCGGCCTGTGCGCGCTGGTCGAGCACCAGGATCAGCTCGAGCGTCTCCAGAACGACATGAGCCTGATACCGCTGGCTGTCGAGGAGATGATCCGCTGGTCCACGCCGGTCAAGCAGTTCATGCGCACCGCCACCCGCGACACCGAGGTGCGCGGCGTGCCGATTCCCGAGGGTGAGTCGGTCCTGCTGTCCTACGTCTCGGCCAACCGCGACGAGGACATCTTCGACAACCCCTTCACGTTCGACATCGGCCGCGACCCCAACAAGCACCTGTCGTTCGGCTACGGCGTTCACTTCTGCCTGGGCGCGGCTCTGGCCCGTCTGGAGCTCAACAGCCTGTTCACCGAACTGGTGCCGCGCCTGGAGTCCATCGAGTTCGCCGGCACGCCCGAACTGTCGGCGACCACGTTTGTCGGCGGCCTCAAGCGCCTTCCGGTGCGGTACTCGATGCGCTAGCCGGACCGGGCCAGGCGGCTACAGCGGCGTGACGTACGCCGAGCTGATCCCGCCGTCCACCAGGAACGTCGAGCCAGTGATGAACGAGGCGTCATCGCTGGCCAGAAAGGCGACCGCGGCCGCGATTTCCTCCGGCTCGGCGAACCGGCCCACTGGCACGTGCACCAGCCGTCGCGCGGCGCGCTCCGGGTCGGCGGCGAACAACTCCTGCAACAGCGGGGTGTTCACCGGCCCCGGGCACAGCGCGTTGACCCGGATGCCCTGCCGGGCGTACTGCACACCGAGCTCACGGGACATGGCCAGCACGCCGCCCTTGGAGGCGGTGTAGGAGATCTGGGAGGTGGCCGAACCCATCACCGCCACAAACGATGCGGTGTTGATGATCGATCCCCGCCCGGCGGGCGTCATGTGCCGCAGCGCCGCCCGGCAGCACAGGTACACCGACTTGAGGTTGACGTCCTGAACCCGTTGCCAAGCAGGCAGTTCGGTGGTTTCGATCAGGTCATCGTCGGGCGGCGAGATGCCGGCATTGTTGAAGGCGATGTCCACCGACCCGAATGTCTGGGCCGCGGTGTCGAACAGCGCGTCGACCTGGTCCTGATCGGAGACGTCGACCTGGACGAACAGACCGTCGAGCTCGTCGGCGACCGCGGTGCCCGCCGCCTGGTCGAGGTCACCGACCACGATCTGGGCGCCTTCGGCGCGCATCCGCCGCGCGGATGCCAAGCCGATTCCGCCACCGGCACCGGTCACCACGGCCACCCGTCCGGCCAGGCGTTGGGTCAGGTCGGTCACTGCGTCTCCTTCACTGCGATGAATACGTTTTTGGTCTCGGTGAACGCCAGTGGGGCGTCCGCGCCCAATTCCCGGCCCAGCCCCGACTGTTTGAAGCCCCCGAACGGAGTGGTGAAACGCACTGAGGAGTGCGAATTCACCGACAGGTTGCCCGCTTCCACCGCCCGCGAGACGCGCAGCGCCCGGGACAGGTCGTTGGTCCAGATCGAGCCGGACAACCCGTAGACGGTGTTGTTGGCCATGGTGATGGCGTCGGCCTCGTCGTCGAACGGCAGCACCGTCACCACCGGGCCGAAGATCTCCTCGGTGACGGATCGGTCGGTGGCCGCGGGAGTCAGAACCGTGGGCGGGAACCAGAATCCGGGTCCGGTGGGCGCGTGACCGCGGAAGGCGACCGGGGCGTCGTCGGGCACATAGGAGGCCACCTTCTCCCGGTGCGGGCGGGACACCAGCGGGCCCATCTCGGTGTCACGGGAGGTCGGATCGCCGACCACGACCCCCGTCACCGCGGGCTCCAGCAACTCCATGAAGCGGTCATAGACGCTGCGCTGCACCAGGATCCGGCTTCGTGCGCAGCAGTCCTGTCCGGCGTTGTCGAACACGCCGTAGGGCGCCGTCGCCGCCGCCTGCTCCAGGTCACAATCGGCGAAGACGATGTTGGCGCTCTTGCCACCGAGTTCCAGCGTGACCCGCTTGACCCCGGCCGCCCCCGCCTGCAGCACCCGGGTGCCGGTGGTGGTGGAACCGGTGAACACGATCTTGGCCACGCCCGGGTGGGTGACCAGACGCTCCCCCACTTCCGCCCCGCGGCCCGGCAGCACCTGCAGCAGGTCGGGGTCCAACCCCGACTCAGCGGCCAGTTCCGCCAAGCGCAGCGTGGTCAGCGGCGTCCATTCGGCGGGCTTGATCAACACCGCGTTACCGGCGGCCAGCGCCGGGGCGAAACCCCATGCGGCGATCGGCATCGGGAAATTCCACGGGGTGATGATCCCGACGACGCCGAGCGGCTCGTGGAAGGTGACGTCGAGACCGCCGGCGACCGGTATCTGCTTGCCGGACAGCCGCTCCGGGCTGGCGGCATAGAACTGCAGCACGTCGCGGACATGGCCGGCTTCCCATTCCGCGGCCGACACCGGATGGCCGGAGTTGGTGACTTCCAGCGCAGCCAGCTCGTCGATGTGGGCGCCGACAATCGCGGCGAAGTCCCGCAGCGCGGCGGCTCGCTCGGCCGGGGCAAGCTTGGCCCACCGCTTCTGGGCGGCCTGCGCCCGGCGCACCGCGTCGTCGACGGCGGCGGCTTCGACATGGTCGACGGTGGCGAAGACCGCGCCGGTGGCCGGGTTGATCAGGTCGGTACTGATGTCTCGGCTCCTTGCTCGTTCGTTCCTCGCTCGCCGTCGCCTTCGCGGATCATTCGCTCACCCGTGTTGCCGCGTACTTGCCCGCTTCGGCCACGATCGCGGCGAACAGCCGCAGATCGTCCGGGGATTCCTCGGGATGCCACTGAACCGCGAGCACGAAGTCCTCCCCGGGAAGCTCGATCGCTTCGATGACCCCGTCGTCATCGCGCGCACTGACGACAAGTTTCGCACCCACCTCGGCGATCGCCTGATGGTGGTAGCACTGCACCTGGCAGGTCTCGCCGAGAAGCGCGGCCGCCCGGGTGCCGGCCAAGGTGCGCACCGGCATCGGGGTGAAGACGCCGTTGCCCGCCCGGTGCCCGGAGTTGCCGATGACGTCGGGCAGGTGCTGGTGCAGTGTCCCACCGAGGGCCACGTTGAGTACTTGGGCGCCACGACAGATCCCCAGCACCGGCATTCCGCGCCGCATCGCCTCGGCCAGCAGGGCGAATTCCCATGCGTCCCGGGTGGTGTCGGGCCGATCGGTCTCGTCGTGCGGCGTCTGGCCGTACCCGAGTGGGTCGAGGTCGCGCCCGCCGGTGATCACCAGGGCACTCACCCCGGCGAGCACGCCGGCGGCGATCTCGGGCGTCACCGGCTGCGGCGGCAGCAGCACTGCGATACCGCCGGCGGCGGTGATGCCCTGGATGTACTGGGCGGGCAGTAGGCCGGCGCGCCTATCCCAGACCCCGAACTTCGCTCGGTCCAGGTAGGTCGTCAGACCCACCACCGGGCGAGGGGGTTCAGAAGCGTTCAAAACCCCGGACCCTCTCCCAGTCGGTCACCGCGGTGTTGAATGCGTCCAATTCGACACGGGCGCTGTGCAGATAATGCTCGACCACCTCGTCGCCGAACGCCTTGCGCGCGACTGCCGATTCGGCGAACAACTCCATAGCCGCGCCCAGCGTGGTAGGCAGGTGCGGCAACCCGCCCCGGTAGGCGTCACCGTCGACCGGTTCGGGCAGCGCAAGGTCATTGTCGATGCCGTGCAACCCCGCCGCGATCAGTGCCGCCACCGCCAGATAGGGATTCACATCGCCGCCCGGCACCCGGCACTCGACTCGCATCGAGTCGCCGCGGCCGAGAACCCGCAGCGCACAGGTGCGATTGTCCAGGCCCCACGCAATCGCCGTCGGAGCGAAGCTGCCCCCGACGAATCGCTTGTAGGAGTTGATGTTCGGTGCGTAGCACAAAGTCAGCTCGGGCAGCGTGGCCAGCACGCCCGCCAAAAAGGCGCGGAACAACGTCGACATACCGTGCGGGGCGGCCGGATCGGCGAACACCGGAGCACCCTCGGTGCTGCGCAATGACAGATGCACATGGCAGCTGTTGCCTTCGCGTTGGTCGAACTTCGCCATGAACGTCAGGCTCTTGCCGTGTTGGTCGGCGATCTCCTTGGCACCGCTCTTGTAGACGCTGTGGTTGTCGCAGGTGGTCAGCGCCTCCTCATAGCGGAAGGTGATCTCCTGCTGGCCGGTGTTGCACTCCCCCTTGACGCCCTCGCACCGCAGTCCCGCGCCGGTCATCCCCAGCCGAATGTCACGCAGCAGCGGCTCCAGCCGAGTGCCGGCGACCAGACCGTAATCGGCGTTGTAGTCCGTTCCCGGAGTCAGCCCGCGATAGCCGCCGGCCCACGCCTGCCGGTAGCTGTCTTCGAAGACCAGAAACTCCAGTTCCGTTGCGGCGTAGGCAACCAGCCCGCGCTCGGTCAGTCGGGCGACTTGGGCGGCCAGGATCTGGCGCGGGGCCACCGCGACCGGGGTGCCGTCCGGCCACAGTGCGTCGGCCAGCACGTGGGCGGTGCCAGGCAGCCACGGAATGCGCCGCAGCGTTGCGAAGTCCGGTTTGAGCACCAGATCGCCGTAGCCGGTTCCCCAGTCGGCGATGGAGTAACCGGAGACGGTGTTCATCTCCACATCAACGGCCAGCAGGTAGCTGCAGGCCTCCACGCCGTGTCCGGCGACCTCAGCAAGAAAGTGCTCCGCGGCGACCCTCTTACCGACCAACCGGCCCTGCATGTCGGCGAATGCCACCACAACGGTGTCGATCTCGCCGGAGGCGACCAGTTGTTGCAGCTCGGTCTGGGAGAGCATCGCGGCCCGGGTCATTGTGCTCCTTCGCCGACGACGGTCTTCCCTGACATTTGAGTGCTGTCAGGCTACCCGCCCGCGCTCAGTCGACGGGCTCCAGCCGTCGAAATTGAGCGGTGCGATAACAGTCAGCGCATGTGGAGCGACGGATCTTGCCGCTGGTGGTAATCGGCAGCGAGCCGGGAGCAACCAGCACCAGGTCGGCAACCCGGACCCCGTGAGATCGGGAAACCGATGCCGCGACATCTTTTTTCAAGGCCGCTATGGTCGCCAATTGCTCTTCCACGGTGTTGCCCCGGTTCTTGACCTCGGCGATGACCACCAGTTGCTCGCCGCCCTCACCGCTGACCGGCACCGCGGCAACGCGTCCGCCGGTGAGCTCCTGCACGGTCGCCTCGATGTCGTCGGGGTAGTGATTTCGGCCGTCGACGATCAATAAGTCTTTGATGCGACCGACCACCAACATCTCGCCCGCGTAGATGACGCCGAGATCTCCGGTGCGCAGCCACGGCCCCACCGGTGTGCCGGCGGACGGCGACTCCAGGTGCCCGCCGAAGGTGCGCTCGGTGGCCTCCGGGTTGTGCCAGTAGCCGCTGGCGACGTTGGGCCCGTGCACCCAGATCTCACCGACATGCCCATCGGGGCTCTCGGTGCGGGTCTCGGGGTCGACGATCCGCACCGTGCACGCCCGCGGGGCGCCGACGCTGACCAGCTCCGCCCCGCCCGGGCCAGCCTGCGCGGTGCCGCCGACCAGGTTCTCGTAATCGAGCCGAACGGTCACCGGACGGTTCGCGCGCGGTGCCGAGGCGACGTAGACCATTGCCTCGGCCAGCCCGTACGACGGTGCCAGCGCGTTGGCAGGCAGGCCGAACCGGGCGAAGCGGTCAGTGAAGCGGCGGATCGTCGCCGCGTGGATGCGCTCGCTACCGCTCAAGATGGTGTGAACCCTGCTCAAGTCGAGGCCGGCCATGTCCTCATCGGTGGTCCGGCGCGCGGCCAGTTCGAACGCGAAGTTGGGCCCGGCGGTGAACGCACAGGGGTTGATGGCCAGCTGCTGGATCCATCGAGACGGCTTCTGCAGGAACGCGATCGGGCTCATCACGACCGAGTGGCGGCCCAGCAAGACGGCTCCCATCACCCCCAACAGCAGACCCATGTCGTGGTAGAAGGGCAGCCAGGACACCAGCGTGGTGTCGGGCGGCGGCGCTCCGCCGTCCTGCCCGAAGTAGTCCGCCATCACCTGTTCGATGTTGGCGAAGATGTTGCGGTGCGAGACCACGACGCCTCTCGGCGAGCCGGTCGAACCGGATGTGTATTGCAGCAGCGCGGTCTTGGTCGGCAGCGCGCCGGTTCCCTCCCAGGGCACGGGGGCATCGAGATCGATCAGGTCCACCTCAACGATCGCGGGCGAACTGCCGCCGACAGCGCCGACACACCCGTGGATATCGGCGGCGACGGCCGATGTGGTGAGCACCGCGGCCGGTGCGCAGTCCTTGAGCGCCGCGGTGACTCGTTCGTCGTGGCTGCCGAACGCCGGTACCGGTAGCGGCACCACGATGCAGCCGGCTTCCATCGCGCCGAAGAACCCGGCGATGTATTCCAGGCCTTGCGGTGCGAGCAACGCAACCCGGTCGCCCGGGGAGGCGATTGCGGCGACCTCCGCTGCCACGGCCTCGGTGCGGCGCAGAACCTGCCACCAGGTCAGGGTGTCGGCGTACCCGGCCGGATCGACCTCGTAGTCGATGTAGGTGAACGCCGGCCGATCGGGCCACTGCTGAGCACGTTCACGCAGCAACGCCGGTATTGATTCCCCCCAAGACAGCATTCTGTATCCCCCCAGATACGTATTTCATTATTTTTAGCCGGCGCTCCCTCGTTCGCCGGCTACGCCGGAACCTACTCTTCCCCGCTGCGTATTACCAGGTGCTGGCGCGCAACACGATCTCCATGGCGAACTGTGCGGTGAACTCACCGGCACTGCGTCGCCCGGGCAGCATCACCAACCGGTGCTCGCCGTAGACGAACCGCTGGCTGGCGTTGGCCACTGACGCGGTGGCCCGGGAACTGACCAGCACGGTGGTGTTGATCTCCACCGGCGGGCAGCGCTCGTCCCGGATCGCACCGCTCAGATCAGGCGCACGGGGGTGACCCCGGTCGAGCGCCACCAGGCCGGTGAAGCGGTCTGGTCGGGTGGCCGCGAGTTCCCAGGCATTGTCGGCACCGGTCCGATCGCCCACCAGCACGCCGCACTGCACGCCCAGCGAGTCGAGGATGCCGATCACCGATTTGGGCGTCAGACGCGGGTCCGCGCCGATCACGATGGTGCGCAACGAGGCGGTGTGCAATCGCTGACAAACCGCGTCGTAGGCGGTGACCGGGTGCTGCGCCGCGGCGAGCACAACGACGACGGGCCCGTTTTGGGGGCCTGCCACATCGACCGGAATCGGGAACCCGTCGATGGTCATCATCGTGCCCGGCATCTGCGCCACGCTACAGCCCCTCGGGCGGCAGGGGGCGGTTTTGGCGGGCCCCTTAACGGCTCTACAGACAACAGCCGTAAGTCACGGCAGGGTCAGAATCTCGGCGCCGTCGTCCGTTACCACCAGGGTGTGTTCAAACTGAGCACTCCACTGTCCGTCGCTGGTGACCACCGTCCAGTCGTCGTCCCAGATGTCGTAGTCCAGGCCGCCGAGATTGATCATCGGCTCGATGGTGAAGGTCATCCCCGGCTCGATGACGGTGTCGACTTCGGGCTGGTCGTAGTGCAGGATCACCAGACCGTTGTGGAAGGTCGGACCGATCCCGTGACCGGTGAAGTCACGGACCACGCTGTAACCGAACCGGTTCGCATAAGACTCGATGACCCGGCCTATCACCGACAGTGCGCGGCCGGGTTTAACCGCCTTGATGGCGCGCATGGTGGCCTCGTGGGTGCGCTCGACCAGCAGTCGGTGTTCCTGCGAGACGTCCCCGGCCAGGAAGGTGGCGTTGGTGTCGCCGTGCACGCCGTCGATGTAGGCGGTGACGTCGATGTTGACGATGTCGCCGTCGGCGATCACCGTCGAGTCGGGGATGCCGTGACAGATGACCTCATTGAGCGACGTGCAGCACGACTTGGGAAAGCCCTTGTAGCCCAGCGTCGAGGGATAGGCGCCGTGGTCGACCATGAACTCGTGGGCGATGCGGTCCAGCTCATCGGTGGTCACGCCGGGCGCGACAGCCTTGCCCGCCTCGGCAAGCGCACCCGCCGCGATCCGGCTCGCCACCCGCATCTTCTCGATCACCTCGGGAGTCTGCACCCACGGCTCGGACCCCTCGGCAGCCGTAGCGCGGCCGACGTATTCCGGGCGCGGGATCAGGCGGGGCACCGGCAGCGTCGGAGACAGCACGCCGGGAGAAAGCGGAGCACGAACGGGCATTACGCCAGCCTAACGGTGATCGCCAGGCCGGCGGAGCCGGGCGAAGCGGATCACCGCCATCGACACCGCGGCGCTGGTCAGCGCCGCCAGCGGAGCTTGCGCCGCGGACCCCTGATGTCCACCGAGCCGCACACCACGCGGCCGGTCAGCACCAGGTGCGGAGCCCCTTCGGCGGGCGGGTCGGTGCGGCGATCGCGGGCGCTGCCGCCGTAGACCTCGACATCGTCGATCGAGGCGCTGGCACCTTCGGGCAGTCGGATGTCGACCGATCCGAATCGCATGTCGAGTTCGATCACCACGACCGGACCGGCGAACCGGGCCTTAGTGAGGTCAAGGTCTACCGAGCCCAGGCGGCGCACCAATGCCAGCCGGGTCGGCACGATCCATTCTCCGTGGCGTTTGAGCGACCCGGCCCAGCCGCGCAGCTCGACCCGGTCGGCCGCCGAGGTAACGATGGCGCGGGGACCCGGCAGGTCACCGATCAGGGTGTCGAGCTCCGAGCGCATCCGTGCCTGCGACACCTGCGCCGCGCGCTCCTCGAACTCCCCGATGTCGATCAGTCCGAGGGAGACGGCGTTGTGCAGGCGGCGCAACGTGCCGTTGCGGTCCGCATCCGAGATCCGCAAGGCCACGTCGGCTATATCGTCGCTGAGACCCGTCATGGGTTCTCAATTTACGCCGCTACAGCAGGAAGTTGTCCGGCAGCGAGTCGAACATCACCTTGGTCATCCGGACCGCGTACTGCGAGCTGCCACCGCCGACGATCAGCGACGCAAAGGCCATGTCACCGCGGTATCCGGCGAACCAGGAATGCGAGCCACCGGCGAACTCGGCCTCCCCGGTCTTGCCGTAGACCGGGCCGCAGCCGGCGATGTCGCGTGCGGTGCCGTCGGTCACCACCAACCGCATCATCTCGCGCAGCCCGTCGAGCATCTCCGCGCTCACCGGGGCCGCCACCGGGCCGTTGACCGCCGTCGGACGGCCTTCGATCAAGCGGGGTACCGGTGTGTGTCCGGCGGCCACCGTCGCCGCAGCCAGGGCGACGCCGAAGGGGCTGGCCAAGACCTTGCCCTGACCGAAGCCGTCCTCAGTACGTTCGGCCAGGTCGACGGTCGGCGGAACCGAGCCGGTGACGGTGGTGATCCCGTCAACCAGGTAGTCCACCCCGATCCCGTAGCGGCTGGCCGCCTGCGACAGCGCCCGCGGCGGCATCCGGCTGGCCAGCTCGGCGAAAGTGGTGTTGCACGAATTGGCGAAGGCCCGCGACATCGGCACCAGGCCCAGGTCGAATCCGCCGTAGTTGGGGATGGTGCGCTGGCCGATGTCGAGTTCACCGGGGCAACCCACCATGGAGTTCGGCGTGGCCATGTCCCGTTCGATCGCCGCGCCGGCGGTGACCATCTTGAACGTTGATCCGGGGGGATACAGGCCACTGGTCGCGACCAGGCCGTCGGCATCGGCAGCCGCGTTCTGCGCAACGGCGAGCAGTTCACCGGTCGACGGCTTGATCACCACCATCATCGCCTTGTCGCCGCGGGTGTTGACCGCGTTCTGGGCGGCGCGCTGCACCGCCCGGTCCAGGCTGATGGTCAGCGAGGGTGCGGGCGCCGGATCGACCTCGTGCAGAACCGCGACGTCGACGCCGTTCTGGTTCTCGCTGACGACACGCCAGCCCGCGGCACCTTCGAGTTGGTTCGCGACGGCCTTCTTGACCTCGCTGATGAGCATCGGCGCGAAGTGGTCATCGGTGGGCAACAGATCCGGGTGCGGGGTGACCACGACGCCCGGGAGGGAGCCGATGACGGGCTCGACACGGTCGTGATCCGCCTTGCGCAGCGTGATCAGGTCGAGCGGAGACCTTGAGGAACTGGCCCGTTCGGCCAGCCACTGCGGCTCACCCAATGCGTCGTCGAAGGGGCGCAAGGTGTCGACTACCGCCCGCGCGGTGCGCATCAGGTTTCGGCCGGCCCGGGTGGCGTCCAACATGTAGTGGTAGACGTAGCCCGGCACCAGCACGTCGGTCCCGCCGGCCTCGTTGACGGCGGCGCGACGCGGCGGGTCGGCCCGCAGCGCGAAAGTCTGGTGCTCGCCCAGTTTGGGATGCAGGCCGGTGGCCGTCCAGCGGACCGCCCAGTGTCCTTCGTTTCGGACCATCTTGAGCTGGCCGTCGTAGGCCCAGGTCCGGTTCTTCGGCAGCGTCCAGGTGTAGCGATATGCCACGCTGCCGGTGTCGTCGTTGTAGCGCGCGCTGAGCAGTTGGGCATCCAGGTGTTCGGCCTGCAGGCCGGCCCAGGCGGCGTTGAGTGCGCTGCGTGCCGCAGACGGGTCGTCGCTGAGTTCTGCGGCCGTCGCGGTGTCTCCGGTGGCCAGCGCGGCGAAGAACCGCTCGGCGACGGGTCCTGGGCCGTCGGGGCGGGGTGTGCAGGCCGCCATGCCGGCCGCGGTCAGCACCACGGCCACCAGACCCGTGACGCGTGTGACGAATGAGCTTGCAGTTGTCATTGGGGC
>NZ_JRMM01000078.1:0-19853 GCF_000972905.1 Mycobacterium sp. UM_Kg27 | reverse complement strand
GGGCTCGGAGATGTGTATAAGAGACAGGACCAGCACCACCACAACCACGACGGCTCCGCCCACGACGACCACGGCGCCGCCGACCACGACGGTTCCGCCGACGACCAGCGAACCACCCACCACCACGGTGCCGCCGACCACCACCGTGCCGATGACCACCGAATACCTGCGTATTCCGTTGGTCCCGATTCCCATTCCGATCACGGTTCCGGAGAACTAGCCACACCGGACGGTCTCGCCGAGACCGTGGCCGGATCTGCCCCACGCAGGCACACTGGGGTGTGGCGACCACGGTGAAAGGGGCTCGCGATGGGCGACAACGGCGCCTTCGGATTCGATTCCGAGGATTTGGATCGAATGATGCGTGAGGCCGGCGAGGGACTGCGTGCCGCATTCGACCGCTTCTCGGGCACGTTCGGCTCTGCCGGGAGCAACCGGGCCGGCTGGGGTGCGATCTTCGCCGACCTTGCTCGGGCTGCGCGGGCTGAGCCGGCGACCACCGGCGAGACCGGCGATGGAGTCTGGGCTATCTATACCGTCGGCGACGACGGAGCGGCGCGGGTCGAGCAGGTCTACGCCACCGAGATCGATGCGCTGCGGGCCAGCCAGCGCAATCCCGACCCGAAACGCCGGGTGCGGTTCCTGCCCTACGGGATCGCAGTGGGAGTGCTCGACGACGGTGCCGACGGCAGCGAGCCAACTCAGAGGTGACATAGGCCACGCAGGCGGGCTTGTGTTGTTTGACACCGGTGCGCTGTGGGTTAGATTGCCACCGTGCCCGAGATGAACCGCCGCCAGATCATGATGATGCTGGGTGCCGGCGCATTGGCTGCCGCAGCCCCCACCCCCCAGGCCAGAGCCGTTCCGGCGGGTCCTGGAGCGCCGGGCGACCCGGCTCAGGCGCCGTCTGCCCCGGCTGATCCCGCTGCGCCTGCCGCGCCTACGGCCGCCGCCAAGCCCGGGGGCTTCATCTGGCATGACGAGTTCGACGGACCCGCCGGCTCGGCGCCCGATCCGTCGAAGTGGACGATCTCCAACCACCGCACCCCGATCCGTCGCCCCGTCGGCTGGGACCGGCCCGAGTACTTTCACCAGTACCGCGACAGCCGCAAGAATGTTTTCCTCGACGGCAAATCCAACCTGGTGATCCGCGGCACGCAGGAGGGCACCAACTACTTCGGCGGTTTGGTGCACGGCAACTGGCGGGGCGGCATCGGCACCACCTGGGAAGCGCGTATCAAGCTGGACTGCCAGACCTCCGGTGCCTGGCCCGCATGGTGGCTGTCCAACGATGACCCGGGCCGCGAGGGCGAAATCGACCTGATGGAGTGGTACGGCAACGGCGAGTGGCCGTCGGGCACCACTGTGCACGCCAACCCGTATGGCACGGCGTTCGAGACCTTCGCCTACCCGGTCGACAACAACTGGCACACTTGGCGGGTCACCTGGAACCAGAGCGGGATGTATTTCTGGCAGGACTATGTCGAGGGCAAGGAGCCGTACTTCTCCGTTCCGGCCGTCGGCATCGAGAACATCGAGGAACCCGGCCGGGAGTGGCCGTTCAACGACCCCGGCTACACCGTGTTCCCGATCCTGAACCTGGCCATCGGCGGATCCGGCGGCGGCGACGCCCGGGCGGGGAACTACCCGGCGGACATGCTGATCGACTGGGTGCGGGTGTTCTAGGAACGGTTCGTCACTTGACGCCAGCCGGTCGGGGTGATCCCCGGCCGGCTCGCTCGTTCTATGGGAGCGGTAACGCTTCCATTGATGCCCCGGCCGGGTAGTGGTTTCATGCGAAGGTGGCCGAGATAGATCGACGCAGCCTGATGTTGACGACCGGAATCGGCATGCTCGCCGCCGCGATGCGCCTGCCGGAGGCCTGGGCCCGACCCGGGCCCGTCGATCCACTGCCCTCGGCCCCCTCGCAGAACTACCTCTTCAGCGACGAGTTCGACGGTCCGGCCGGTTCCGCGCCGGATCCGGCGAAGTGGGCGGTGGCACGGGCGCGGGAATCAATGAAGGACCCGACGTTTTGGGAGCGCCCCGAGAACGTCGGCCAATACCGCGACGACCGCAAGAACGTGTTCGTCGACGGCAAGTCGAACCTCGTGTTGCGCGCCGCCAAAGACGGCGATACCTACTACAGCGGCAAAGTCCAGAGCCGGTGGATGGGCGGTATCGGGCACACCTGGGAAGCCCGGATCAAGCTGAACTGCCTCACCGCCGGGGCTTGGCCCGCCTGGTGGATGGGCAACGAAGACCAAGGCGAGATCGACGTGCTGGAGTGGTACGGCAACGGCAATTGGCCGTCGGCGACCACCGTCCACACAAAAGCGAACGGTGCCGAATGGGCGACCCAACAGATTTCGATGGACAGCGCCTGGCACACCTGGCGGTGCCGCTGGGACGCCGACGGTATCCGGTTCTGGCGCGACTACGTCGACGGTGCGGCACCCTACTTTTCGGTTCCGGCGAATTCGATCGCGGACTGGCCGTTCAATAACCCTGGATACCAAGTATTTTCGGTGTTCAACTTGGCGGTGGCCGGTTCCGGTGGCGGCGATCCACGACCGGGCAGCTATCCCGCGGAGATGCTCGTCGACTGGATTCGGGTTTTCTAAAGCGGGCTTGTGTCCCCGGTCTTGGCGGGATCGGCGCCGCCTTCGTGGGCCTCGAGCCACGCCACGCCCTGGTCGGCCGCTCGAATCAGTGCGCCCCGTTCGCCGAAATAGGCTGCGAACAAACCGAAGCCGGGCAGGGATCCCAGGCGCTGGTAGAGCTTCTTCGGGTGCGGGCGCTTGCTCACCTCGTCGAACGTTGCCCGCAGGATGCCGGCCAGCTGCCAGATGGTCCGGGTGATCACCACCGGGGTCGATGACGAGATCGACTTCAGCGGCTTCCACCCCGGCGGCGGCGTCTGCGGCAGTGGCGCGGGATCGGGCTGTGTGGGCACGTCGACGTTCTCGGGCAGATGCCGCCCGCACAACACCTCGGCAAGCAGCCGCACCTGCACACGGCGGTCGGTGACGCCGTATTCGCGGGCCAGCGCGCACAACACGATGGCGTGGTTGATGAATCCCGCCAGCTCGCCCACCGGGACCACTCGAGTCAGCCAGCCGAAGACCCCGGGGGAGGCGACCACCACGGTGTTGAGCGCGCCCACCCGGTGCACCCACCAGTGCACGCGTTGCTCGCGGCTCATCCGCTCCCAGGCTGCGGTGCCCGGTAGATCCGCGGCGTTGATCAGCTGGGCCCCGGCGTTCAGGGCGCGGTGGGTGACGCTGGGGCCGCGACCGGCCTCGTTACGGCGCCGCCGCAGCCGAATTCGGCGGAGGCGATCGGACAGGCCACGAGGCGGCGTGAGCAGGCGGCGGGTGCGTTTGCGCAGCCCGATCGGATCGGCCTCGGCGAGCAGGTCGAGCAGCGGGTCGATGACCGCGACCGCGCGGCCCAGAGCGTCGGCGACCTCGACGTCGGTCAGGGTGGCGTGCGACTTCGGAAACAGGCCCATACCGGTGATTGTGGCGGGATCAGCCGGCGCCGGGGGCGTTTAGGGCGAGTGCGCCGCGCAGCGCGACTTCAGCCAGCCGCCGCGCGTGGTGCTCGGTGAGCGGGCAATGCCCGGTCATGCGGCGAAATATCAGCGGACCGAACAGCAGATCGATGACGTCGTCGATGGCGATGTCGGCGTCAACATGGCCGCGGGTGACTCCCCGTTGCCACAGTTCGGTGATGGCGGCGCGGCGACCATCGAGAAAGTATTCGCGGAAATAGACCGCGCCCGCCGCATCCTCCACGCAGGCGGCAAGCAACTGTGCGAAGACGTCACCGCGGCTGCTGGCGTAGAACGCCGAGACGCGCACCATTTGTTCGGTGAGGTCGCCGACGGCGCTTCCGGTGTCCGGCAAGGGCAGATCCTGGGCCATCATCGCGCCGAAAGCCTCGGCGGCGACCGCAGTTCGTGACGGCCAGTGTTTGTAGATGGTGGCCTTGCTGGCCCCGGACCGGGCCGCGATCGCGTCGACCGTCGTGGCGGCATAGCCGCCCTCGTCGAGGAGTCGTGCGGTCGCATCCAAGATAGCCTGGTGGATGCGGTCGCTGCGCGGGCCGGTGGGGCGGGCGAAGATGTATTCGCCGGCCCCACCGACGGTTTCAGGCGGCATCGTCGAAGTCGGTCGAGGACGAGACGTCGCGCCACTGGGCCAATTCGGCTTGCACGTGGGCGAGCTTGCCCTCGACCGCGGCGATGGTGTCGTTGCCCAGCAGCAGGCGCACCGGGGGCCGCTCGGACTCGACGACGTCGATGATGGCTGCCGCCGCCTTGACCGGGTCGCCAGGCTGGTCGTGGTTGCGGTCGGCTGCGGTCGTGCGCATCTTGCCCGCCGGCCCCTCGGCGTAGTCGTCGATGGTGTTCTGCTGGATCTGCAAGCTCGATGAGTCCAGGAAGTCCGTGCGGAAGTAGCCGGGCTCGACCACCATGGCGTGGATTCCCAGGGGTTGCAGCTCGGCATGCAGCGCTTCGGAGAGTGCTTCGACGGCGAACTTGGTGGAGGCGTACACGCCCCACCCCGGGGAGCTGACGAACCCGCCCACCGAGGAAATGTTGACGATGGTGCCGGATCGCTGTGCGCGCAGCACCGGGGTGACCGCGCGCGTGACGGTCAACAGGCCGAACACGTTGGTCTCGTAGACGGCGCGCACCTCGGCGTCGGTGGCTTCCTCGACGGCGCCCAGCAGCCCGCGGCCGGCGTTGTTGATCAGCACGTCGATACGGCCGAAGCGGTCCACCGCGGCCTGCACGGCCTGGCGTGCTTGGGTCTCGTCGGTGACATCGAGGGCCACGGCAAGCACGTTGTCGTTCTCGCCGAGTGCCTCGGTGACGGTGGCCGCGTCGCGTGCAGTCGCGACCACCTGATGGCCGCGGTCCAACAGATCGCGTGCGATCTGCAGGCCGAACCCGCGGGAAGCTCCTGTGATGAACCAGACGCTCATGTCGTCGCCCTTTCGTAAATGAACTGTACGGTCAGTTTAGATAGCGCACCGGGGGAGCGCAAGGGTCAATCTGGAGCGAGATGCGGGCCTCACCAGATTTCATTTGCTGTTGCACAGGGAAAACATCGTTGACACACGGCGAAGTTAGTTTTGCGGCCATGAGAATCGCCTCCGCCTCGATCGTGCTTGCTGCTGCGCTCACGGGCGTCGCTACACCCGCAACCGCCGCCGCTGCCGAGCCCGTGCCCACCCCCGACGAAGTGCTGGCCGCGATGGCCGAGCTGACCAACCCGGACATCCCGGCGGCGAACAAGGGCAACATCGTCACCCCCGGCTTCAGTCCCGAAGAAGCCCAGACGATCGATCAGCGACTGCGCGAGACCCAAGAGGCCGGATTATTGCCGTACCACTTCGTGGTGACCGATATCCAGCCCGCGCAAGACAACTTCGCCGGTGCGACCGTGACCTCGGTCGGGGGCTTTCACGAGGAGAGCGCGCCCGAGCCCATCGTGCTGTCCGAGCAGGGCGGCCGCTGGCTGATCACGCACGACACCGCGGTGACGGCTCTGGAGCACTTCTGGCACAACGCCAACCGGCCCTTTGTGCCCATCGTGCCGTGGGTCAAGTGAGCCGTTTTCCCGAGGGCGCTGGTAGCCGATAAAAACCTGGAGCCGATGACGGGAATCGAACCCGCGTATTCAGCTTGGGAAGCTGATGTTCTGCCATTGAACTACATCGGCACTGGTGCGCTAGCAGGCTAGCATCCGGGCGCCCACCCGCTCCGCGAGTGTGCGGAATCGTTGGCCGATCGGCCGCAAGCCGAATCTATGCGCACACTCGGTGGCCACCACCGGCTTGGTCATCCGGCCCAGCCGGCGGGCCGAGCGATACGCTCGTGCCGTGCTGCTCTCCGATCGCGATCTGCGGGCCGAAATCGCTGCTGGCCGGCTGGGCATCGACCCGTTCGACGACGCGCTGGTCCAGCCGTCCAGCGTGGACGTCCGCCTCGACAGCCTGTTCCGGGTGTTCAACAACACCCGCTACACCCACATCGACCCGGCTCAACAACAAGACGAACTGACCACGCTGGTCGAACCCAAGCCGGGCGAGCCGTTCGTGCTGCACCCCGGCGAGTTCGTGCTGGGCTCCACCCTGGAGTGCTGCACCCTGCCGGAGGATCTGGCCGGCCGGCTGGAGGGCAAGTCGAGCCTGGGCCGACTGGGTCTACTGACCCATTCCACCGCGGGATTCATCGACCCCGGCTTCTCCGGGCACATCACGTTGGAGCTGTCCAACGTGGCGAATCTGCCGATCACGTTGTGGCCCGGCATGAAGATCGGCCAGCTGTGTCTGCTGCGGCTGACCAGTCCGGCGGAGCACCCTTACGGCAGTACGCGCGTAGGGTCGAAATATCAGGGCCAGCGCGGGCCGACGCCGTCCCGCTCGTACCAGAACTTCATCAAGTCCGGTTAGCCCTCGGACCTGACGCCGCCTCGCGGCTGCGATGAAGCCGGTATCGGCCAGCCCTGGTGGGGGTTCGGCCCGCATACCTGGCCGATAAGCAGTGGCAGGGGAGGTTTCGTGGAGATCGTACTCGGGGTGTCGGTGGCGCCCTCGGCGGTCCGCATGGTGCTGGTGGAAGGCGAGCACGCCGACGGGGTCACCGTGGAGCACGACGACTTCGACGTCGTAGACGGTGCCCAAACCGCGCCGGAACGGGTGGTGTCGGCGATCCTGGGCACCCGCGAGGGCGCCCGGGAGGGCGGTTATGAGCTCAGCTCCACCGGTGTGACCTGGAGTAATCCGGCCGAGGCGAACGCGCTGCGCGAGGCGCTGGCCGGCCGGAAGGTCGAGAACGTGATGCTGGTGTCGGCGTTTCTGGCCGCAGCGGCGCTGGCCCAGTCGGTGGGCAGTGCCACGCGCTACGCCCGGACTGCTCTGCTGTTCGTCGAGCCGGAAGCCGCCACCTTGGCCGTCGTGAACTCTGACGACGGCTCGATCACCGAGATTCACCGGCAGCCGCTGTCCAACGACGACGAGAGCGCGGTCGGTGAGATCACCGAACTGGCGGCCGGTGCGCAACGGCTTGAGTCGAACCCCGACGGTCTGTTCGTGGTGGGCTCGGGCGTCAACGTGGCGATGATCAAACCGGAGTTGGACAAGGCCACCCAGCTGCCGGTCAGCGTGCCGGAGGAACCGCACATGGCGTTGGCGCGCGGCGCGGCCCTGGCCAGCGCGCATGCCCCACTGTTTTCGTCCTCCACCCGGGCGCAGGCCTGGGCGCAGGACCCGGGCACCGGTGAGCTGGACCCGGCGCTGGCCGGTGTCGGGTACGCCTACATCGCGCCCGGCGGGAACGCTTACGACGAGGTGGACTACAACGCCACCAGCGACAATGAGCCGCTGGCCTACAGCGCGCTTCCGGACAGCGGTGTGGTTCTGGGCGGCGCGCTTCCGGGTCTGGCCGACGATCCCGAACTCGTCGACTCCCGGATGCTGGACTTCGGCACCGGGATCCAGCCGCGGGAACGCAAGCCGATGCTGGTCACCGGCGGGGTCGCGGCGCTGTTCGTGATCGGCGTGCTGGGCTTGGCGGTTGCCTTGGCTGTGGGAATGCGGGCGGCCAATCAGGACCGCCCCGACGTGCGGGCCAATGTCGTCACCCCAAAGGCACCGCCGCCGGCGGCTGTCGTCACCCCGGCGCCCGCTCCGCCGGCGGCCCCGCCTGCCCCGGCCGGCGAACCGGCTCCGCCGCGGGCTCCCGCTCCGGCCCCGCAGGCACCGGCCCCGCGGGCGCCGGCGCCCCTGCCGGTGGCACCGCCTCCGCCGCCGCCGGCACTTCCGCCACCACCGCTACCTAACCTGGGGATTCCGGGGTTGCCGGGCGGTCCACCGCTCTTCGGCCCGCCCCGGGGCGGGTGGGGCCCCGGCGGTGGGGGCCCAGGACCCGGTCACGGTCGCGGTGCCGGCCCCGGCGGCGGCCATGGACGCGGTGGCGGCGGGTTCCCGTTCAAGATCCCCGGCCTTCACTTCTGAGTGGCATTCACATCCGACAGTCGTAAGATGGGCTAATAATTCACCGGTCCTAGTGGAGGAGGTGCGGTGGACATCGTTCTGGGGGTCTCGATGGCACCGCCATCGGTACGCATGGTCCTCGTCGAGGGAGAGCGCGCCGGTGGCGTGACCGTCGATGAAGACGGCTTCGAGGTGGACGCCGACGAGGTGGCGTTCCCCGACCAGGTCGTGTCGGCCATCCTGGGCACCCAGGAAAGCGCGCGGGAGAGCGGCTACCGGCTGGCCTCGACCGGGGTGACCGTCGCCAACCAGCTGCAAGCCGGCCAACTGCGTGACGCGTTGGCCGGTCACCGAGTCGAGAACGTGATGCTGGTGTCGGCCTTCTTGGCGGCCGCTGCCTTGGCGCAGACCGTCGGCGGTTCGGTCGGCTACGAGCGGACCGCTCTGATGTTCATCGAGCCGGACGGGGCGACCCTGGCCGTCGTCGCCTCATCGGACGGTTCGATCGCCGAGGTGCAGCGGGTGGCGCTGCCGTCCGATGACGCCGCCGCAGTGGGCGAGCTGACCCGCCTGGCCGCCGAGGCCGGTCGTCTGTCGCCGCGACCCGACGGCTTGTTCGTGGTCGGTTCCGGCGTCAACGTCGGCTTGGTCAAGCCCGAGCTGGACGCCGTCAGCGCCATCCCGGTCAGCGTGCCCGAGGAGCCCGATACCGCGCTGGCGCGCGGCGCGGCGCTGGCCAGTGCCCATGCGCCGCTGTTCGACTCATCGACCTCGGCGCTGGCGTGGGCCCGCGACCCGGGCACCGGCGTGATCGACCCGGACCTGGTCGCGCTCGGCTACTCCTCTCAGGCCTACCGAACCGACTATGACGCCACCATGGGCGAGTACGCGCTGGCCTACAGTGCGGTCCCCGACGACGCCGGCGACAGCGGCTATCTGAACCTGGTCGACGCCACCGGCTTCGACGGCACCGTGATCGAGGACGACGAGGACTACCTGCCGAGTTCCGGTGTGGATCAGTTCGACGACAGCAAGCACCAACAGCGCCGCAGCCCCTTCCTGTTGGCCGGCAGCGGCCTGGCGGCGTTCTTCGTCGTCGGGGTCTCCAGCCTGGTGGTGGCGCTGGCCGTCAGCATCCGGCCCACAGCCGCAGATCGCCCGCCGCCCACCGGGCACATCGTGGTCCCCACCCAGCAGGCGCCGGCCCCGGCGCCCGCCCCCGAAGCGGCGCCCGCACCTGCCCCCGCGCCGCCGCCCGCCGCCCCCCCAGTCACCCAGGTCCCGGTAGCGCGGCCGGCGCCGGCCGCACCTGCTCCTGCTCCCGCCCCGGCGGCTCCGGCTCCCGCCCCCGCGGCGCCGGCTCCCGCGCCGGTGGCTCCGGCGCCGATACCGATTCCGGTGCCCATCCGTGTGCCGGCGCCGATCGAGGCACCGGCCCCGGCTGCGCCGGTCCCGGCACCACCGCCGATCCAGCAACCCGAGCTGCCGCCGATCTTCCGGCCACCGTCCAACAACGGCGGAAACCCGTCGTGGCTGCCGGGCAACAATGGCGGCGGCAAGAAGGGCGGAAACCCGTCGTGGCTGCCCGATAACGATGGTGGCGGCAAGAAGGGCGGCAACCCGTCCTGGCTGCCTGATAACGATGGTGGCGGCAAGAAGGGCGGCAACCCCTCACCCTGGCTGCCCGGCATCGGCAGCAACGGCGGCGGGAACCCGTGGTTCCCGGGCCTCGGCGGCGGTGGCGGCAAAGGTGGCGGCGGCGGCTCCTGGTTCCCGGGCTTCGGCAGTGGTGGCAGTGGTGGAGGCAAAGGTGGCTGGCCCTTCTGAGCCGGCCCAGAATCCACTAGCCTGACGGCGTGGACTACGCCGCAGCATTACTCGATGAGACGCGCGCGTTCGGGGAGCTGATCCGCACCGGCGATCCGCAATTGCCGATCCCCACCTGCCCGGAGTGGAATCTTACGCAACTGTTCCGGCACTTCGGGCGCGGAAACCGTTGGGCCGCACAGATCATCAGCGATCGTATGGATGGCCCCCTGGACCCGCGTGACGTCGTCGACGGCAAGCCGCCCGCCGAGACGGACGCAGCGATCGACTGGTTGCACGACGGCGCGCAGCGGGTGTTGGACGCCGTCGCCCACAATGGGCCGGACACCCCGGCGTGGACGTTCATGGGTCCCCGCCCGTCTTCCTGGTGGGTGCGTCGCAGGCTGCACGAGGCGACCGTGCACCGCGCCGATGCCACGCTGGCGCTCGGCGGTGACTTCGCGCTGCCGCCGGAGCTGGCCGCCGACGGGATCGGCGAGTTGCTGGACCTGATCCCCGTACTCATCGCGCGTAATGGCCACGTGGTGCCGCTGGCCGATGGCCAGAGTGTGCACTTGCACGCCACCGATGACGGCCTCGGGGCGGCAGGGGAGTGGACCATCAGCCGTCCGGCCGGGACCGACACGGTGAGCTGGTCACATGAGCACGGCAAAGGTTCGGTGGCCCTACGGGGCTCGGCACGTGACCTGTTCCTGGCGGTGACGCGCCGGGTACCGGTGGGCGATACCGACATCGCGATCTTCGGCGACGCCACGGTGTGGCAGAACTGGATCGACCACACCGCCTTCTGATCGGGCGGTAGTTTTGGCGAGCATGAGCACATCGGAGATCGCAACGGTCCTCGCCTGGCACGACGCTTTGGCCGCCGGTGACCTGGACACCCTGGAAAAGCTGTCCAGTGACGACATCGAGGTGGCCGACGCCAACGGCGCCGGGCAGGGCCATCAGGCACTACGCGGGTGGGCCGCTTCGGCACAGGTGAATGCCGGAATCGGCCGGATGTATGTGCACGACGGTGTGGTGGTGGCCGAACTGATCCCCGCGGGAGCAGGCGCTGCCCAGGCGGTCGCCTTCCGGGTGGTGCATGACCGCGTCACCGCGGTGTTCCGTCACCAGGACCTGGACAGCGCCTTGGCCGCCACAGACCTCACCGACGCCGATCTGGTCGACTAGCCGCCTGTCGCCCGCTGGCGGCGACCCGCTTCGCCCGGCTGCGCCGCGCTCGCGATCGCCGGTGCTGATGGCGGCGACCCGCGTCGCCCGGCTGCGCCGCGCTCGCGATCGCCGCGGTTAGGCTGAGCGGCATGCGCGGGATCATCCTGGCCGGTGGCTCCGGCACCCGCCTGCATCCGATCACCATGGGTGTGAGCAAGCAGCTGCTGCCGGTATACGACAAGCCGCTGGTCTACTACCCGCTGTGCACGCTGATGCTGGCGGGCATTCGGGACATTCAGGTGATCACCACTGGTCACGACGCGCCCGCCTTCCGGCGACTGCTGGGCGACGGCAGTGCATTCGGGGTCGACATCAGCTACGCCGTCCAGGAACAGCCCGATGGTTTGGCGCGGGCTTTCGTGATCGGCGCCGACCACATCGGCACCGACTCTGTCGCGCTGGTGTTGGGGGACAACATCTTCTACGGACCCGGCTTGGGAACCAGCCTGCGGCGTCACCAATCGCTTTCCGGCGCGATCATTTTCGCCTACTGGATGGCTGACCCGTCGGCCTACGGTGTGGTCGAGTTCGATGAGCACGGGTCAGCGGTGTCGGTGGTGGAGAAGCCTGCCGCGCCCCCATCGCACTTCGCGATACCCGGGCTGTATTTCTACGACAACGATGTCGTTGAGATCGCCAAGGGTCTTAAGCCTTCCGCGCGCGGCGAGTACGAGATCACCGACATCAACCAGACCTACCTCGATCAGGGCCGGCTCACGGTCGAGACCCTGGCTCGGGGCACCGCCTGGCTGGACACCGGGACTTTCGACTCACTGCTGGACGCCGGCGATTACGTACGCACCGTGGAGCGCCGCCAGGGCCTCAAGATCGGCGTGCCCGAAGAGGTGGCCTGGCGGATGGGTTTCATCGATGACGACGCGCTCGTGGCCCGTGCCGCGGTGCTGGGCAAGTCCGGCTACGGCGATTACCTGACGGGGTTGTTGGACCGGCGGTGACGGGGGCTCACTCCCGGATCGCGGCGGCCGCCCGCCGCAGCGACAACTCGGCGTTTTCCCGGCTGTCGCCCATCCCGACGAACATGTCGATGGTCATCGGACTGAGGATGTGGGTCGGGGCTTGGTCGTGCTCGAACGTGCCGACAAGCTCTAGGAGCACCACCCCGTGGATCATGCTCCAGATTCGTCCGGCCAGCTCGACGGCGTCGTCGGCACGGATCCGGCCGGTGGCGATGATCCGCTCCACCGCGGTGACGAGTTGGTTGAAGGTGGCCGTCGCCACCGGCATCTCGGGGGCGTGGAACTTCTGCGGTGCGGCGAGCCCGAACATCAGCCGGTAGCGCTGGGGGCTGGCTAGCGCGAACTGCCGGTAGGCGTGGCCCATGACGAAGAAGTCGGCCATTGGATCGTCGGTCTTGGGGGCAGAGGCCAGCGCGACACCGAAACGCTCGAAGGCGGCGGAGACGATCGCCTCCAGCAGGCCGTTCATTCCGCCGAAGTGGGTGTAGACGGCCATCGTGGAGGCCCCGATCTCAGCGGCGACCTTCCGGGCCTGCAACGCCTCGGGGCCTTCACTGTCCAGCAGGCGCGCACCGGCCTCGATCAAGCGGTCACGCGGGCTCAAATCCACCCTTGCCATGGTGCCATAACAGTGTTATACATGGCCCAATAACATCGTTATGTCCCGGAGGTGTCCGATGACCAATCCCTACTTGCAGGGCGGATTCGCGCCGATCGCGCAGGAGTACACCCTCACCGAGTTGGCGGTGACCGGAACCATCCCGGATTACCTGGACGGGCGCTACCTGCGTAACGGGCCCAACCCGGTCGGCGAGATCGATCCGGCCTTCTACCACTGGTTCATCGGTGACGGCATGGTGCATGGCGTGCGGCTTCGTGACGGCAAGGCGGAGTGGTACCGCAACCGGTACGTGCGGGGTCCGCAGACCGCGGCCTCGCTCGGCGAGCCGCCGCGGCCCGGCCGGCACGGCGGACCGTCCGGGATCGGCGCCAACACCAACGTGATCGGCCACGCCGGGCGAACCCTCGCGCTGATCGAGGGCGGCATCTCCTGCTACGAGCTGACCGACGAGCTGGACACCGTCGGCACCTGCGATTTCGACGGCACCCTGTCCGGCGGGTACACCGCGCATCCCAAGCGTGACCCCAACACCGGTGAGCTGCATGCCGTTTCGTACGCCTTCAACCGCGGAAACAACGTCCAATACTCGGTGATCGGCACCGACGGTCGGGCGCGGCGCACCGTGGATATCGAGGTCACCGGCTCCCCGATGATGCACGACTTCTCGCTGACCGAGAACCACGTCGTCTTCTATGACCTGCCGGTCACGTTCGACACCCGCCAGGTGGCCGCGGGCGCGGCGCCGCCTGGACTGCGGCTACCGGTGCGGCTGATCATGTCGGCCCTGATCGGGCGGGTACGCATCCCGGACCCGATCATGGCCCGGTTGCCGATGCCCAAGAACGGCGTGCGCACGATGCCGTATCGGTGGAACCCGAAATACCCTGCGCGGGTGGGGATAATGCCGCGGGAGGGGGGTAATGCGGATGTTCGGTGGTTCGAGGTAGAGCCCTGCTACGTGTTCCACCCGATGAATGCCTACGACGAGGGCGACACCCTCGTGCTCGACGTGGTTCGGCATCCGAAGATGTTCGACACCGAGTTGCGTGGTCCCGCCGAGGGGCTGCCGACGCTGGAGCGGTGGACCGTCGACCTAGCTGACGGCAAGGTGCGCGAATCCCGGGTGGATGACCGTGGTCAGGAGTTTCCCCGGGTTGATGAACGACTGGTCGGCAAGCGGCACCGGTTCGGCTACGCGGTCGGCATCGGCGACGGCGTGGTCCCCGCGGCAACGCTGCTCAAGCATGATCTGGTCGGAGGATCGGCGGCGACGCGTTCATTTGGTGATGGAAAGCAGTTGGGCGAGTTCGTCTTTCATCCGAGAACGGCGGATGCGGCCGAAGACGACGGCGTTCTGATGGGCTTCGTCTATGACGGCGCCACCGACACCACCGAACTCGCGATCCTGGATGCGGCCACGCTGCAGGACATCGCGAGCGTTCACCTTCCGCACCGTGTTCCCGCCGGCTTCCACGGCAACTGGGTGCCTACCGGGCAATAGGGGGCGACATGACCACCAGATTCGTTACGGCACCGGATTCCGCGGTCCGAGTAGGTGACGCGGAGCGCGGGCGTACTGCCGATCATCTCGGTCAGGCATTCACCCAGGGCTACCTGTCGATGGAGGAATACGAGACACGACTGGCCCGGGCGTTTGCGGCGCAGACCGCCGGAGCGCTCAGGGAACTGCTCACCGATCTGCCTGTCGCGCAGATCATCAGGCGAGACCCGCGCCGTCGCGCGCAACGTAGCGCCGTAGCCCGACGAGGCGTGCGGATTCACCTGGGCGCGTACCTGGCGGTGTCGGTGTTGATGATCGGCATCTGGTTGCTGAGCGCGGTGTTCGCCGGCGCGTGGTACTTCTGGCCCGTCTGGCCGATCCTCGGATGGGGCATCGGCATCGTCTCCCACGCGATTCCGGTGGGCGCGCATGCGCGAAGTCGCCCATCCTGTAGTTAGCGTGTTCGGTACTCGAACTTTCCCGCGCTAACTACAGCCTCGAGCGGAGCAGAGACTACGGCCGGTAGCTGACCAGGAAGTTGCCCAGGCGCTCGATCGCGCTGGACAGGTCGCGGGCCCACGGCAGGGTCACGATGCGCAGGTGGTCCGGTGCCGGCCAGTTGAAACCGGTGCCCTGGGTGACCAGGATCTTCTCCTGTAGCAACAGGTCCAGCACCAACTGCTCGTCGCTGTCGATCGGATAGACCTCGGGGTCCAGCCGCGGGAACGCATAGAGCGCACCGCGGGGCTTCACACAGGTAACACCCGGGATCTCGTTGAGCTTGCTCCAGGCGACGTCCCGCTGTTCGAGCAGTCGCCCACCCGGCAGCACCAGATCATCGATGCTCTGGTGGCCGCCCAACGCGACCTGAATGGCATGCTGGGCGGGCACATTCGGGCACAACCGCATGTTGGCCAGCAGGTTGATGCCCTCCAGGAAGCTGGTCGCGTGCTCCTTGGGGCCGGTGATCGCCAGCCAGCCGGAGCGGTAACCGGCCACCCGGTAGGCCTTCGACAGCCCATTGAAGGTCAAACACAACAGATCCGGTGCCAGCGTGGCCAAGCTGGTGTGCTCGGCGTCGTCATAGAGGATCTTGTCGTAGATCTCGTCGGCCAGCAGCAACAGTTGGTGCTTGCGGGCCAACTCGGCGATCTGGCTGAGGACCTCGCGACTGTAGACCGCCCCGGTCGGGTTGTTGGGGTTGATCACGACCAACGCCTTGGTGCGTTCAGTGATCTTCGATTCAATGTCGGCGATATCGGGCTGCCAACCCTGGGTCTCGTCGCACAGGTAGTGCACCGGTGTGCCGCCGGCCAGCGAGGTCGACGCCGTCCACAACGGGTAATCCGGGGCGGGGATCAGCACCTGGTCGCCGTTGTCCAACAGTGCCTGCAGCACCAGCGAAATCAGCTCGGAGACCCCGTTGCCGAGGTAGACATCGTCGACGTCGAAGCGGGGGAATCCCTCAACCAGCTCGTAACGGGTCACCACCGCGCGCCGGGCCGGCAGAATGCCCTGGGAGTCCGAGTAACCCTGCGCATAGGGCAGCGCCTGGATCATGTCCCGCATGATCACGTCGGGCGCGTCGAACCCGAACGGTGCCGGGTTGCCGATGTTGAGCTTGAGGATGCGGTGCCCCTCGGCCTCCATCCGAGCGGCCTGGGCGTGGATCGGACCGCGGATCTCGTAGAGCACATCCTGCAGTTTGGTCGACTGGGCGAACGTCCGCTGCCGTGGCTGACTGCTGGTGGCAGGCCAAGGCGTCTGGTGCGGCAACGAATGAGCGGTCACGTTGACAATGGTCCCATAGCTGTCCAATCAAAATTTGCTCGAGAAACAAGTTGGGGCCGTATGTGCACCCATACGGCCCCAACTTGTTATCTCAGCGTTTGCCAGGCGGGCGTGCCCCGCGCTGGATGCCCAGCCCCTTCACCGGCGGCTGTTCCTTGGGCGCCTCCGCTGCGGGAGCGGCCTCGGGAGCAGCCTCGGGAGCTGCCGGCGCCGTCTCCGGCTCGGTAGCGACCGGCTCGGAAGCCGGCTCAGCGGCGGCTTGCGCCGGCTCGGCGGCCGGGGTTGCCGGAGCCGCTTTCTTAGCGCCCGGCTTGCGGGCGCCCGCTGCCATGCCCAGGCCCTTGACCGGAGCGGCCGGAGCGGCCGGAGTTGCGGGCTCAGCCGGTGCCGCGGGTGCCGCAGCGCTGGCCTCAGCGGCCGGTGCAGCGGCCGGAGCCGACTTCTTGGCGCCCGGGCGCTTGGCGCCACCGGCCATTCCGAGCCCCTTGACCGGGGCTGCGGGTGCGGCGGCGCTGGCCTCGGCGGCGGGGGCAGCGGCCGGGGCCGCTTTCTTCGCGCCGGGGCGCTTGGCGCCACCGGCCATCCCCAGGCCCGTCACCGGAGCCGCGGCCTTGGCCTCGGCCGCCGGCTTCTCCGCCGTCGCGGTGGCCACCGCAGCCGGTGCCGTCGCCTTCTCCTCGACCTTCTTCGGACCGGCCTTGGCGGCGGCCTCGGCGGCAGTGCCCTTGGCCGGCAACGTCACCGCGTCCATGTCGAGGGACTCCAGCAGCAGCTGGGCGATGTCACGCACGTCCACATCGGAACGCCCGGAGGCCTCGATGCGGTCGTCGATGCCGTCGCTGACCATCACCCGGCAGAACGGGCAGCCGGTGGCGATGGTGGTGGCACCGGTGGCCAGCGCCTCGTCGACGCGGTCGTGGTTGACCCGCTTACCGATGTGCTCTTCCATCCACATCCGGGCGCCGCCGGCGCCGCAACAGAACGAGCGGTCGCGGTTGCGCGGCATCTCGACCAGGTTGGCACCCGACGCCTCCACCAGTTCACGCGGCGGCTCGTAGACCTTGTTGTGGCGGCCCAGGAAGCACGGGTCGTGGTAGGTGACCTCCCGCGACACCGGGGCGACTGGAATCAGTCGCTTGTCCCGCACCAGCCGGTTGAGCACCTGAGTGTGGTGCAGCACCGTGTATTCGCTACCCAGCTGCGGATATTCGCGAGAGATCGTGTTGAAGCAGTGCGGGCAGCTGGCGATGATCTTGCGGTCCGGCTTGTCCAGACCGTCGAACACCTCGTTGAGCATCTCGACGTTCTGCGCGGCCAACTGCTGGAAAAGGAACTCGTTGCCGGCACGACGGGCGGGGTCACCGGTACAGGTCTCCCCGGTGCCCAGCACCAGGAACTTCACCCCGGCGGCGGCCAGCAGCTCCGCGGTCGCCTTGGTGGTCTTCTTGGCGCGGTCCTCGTAGGCGCCCGCGCAGCCCACCCAGAATAGGTACTCGAAACCGTCGAAGCTGTCGACGTCTTGGCCGTAGACCGGGATGTCGAAGTTGAGTTCGTCGATCCAGGAGGTGCGCTCCTTGGCGTTCTGCCCCCACGGGTTGCCCTTGTTCTCCAGGTTCTTGAACAGCACACCCAACTCGGAGGGGAACTCCGACTCCACCAGCACCTGGTAGCGGCGCATGTCGACGATGTGGTCGATGTGCTCGATGTCCACCGGGCACTGTTCGACACAGGCGCCACAGTTGGTGCACGACCACAGCACGTCGGGGTCGATCACGCCGCCTTCTTCGGCGGTGCCCACCAGCGGGCGGACGGCCTGCTCCGGGCCGGAGCCGCCGATCCGCTCGAAGCCCTTTTCCGGCACATGGTGGCCGGCCAGCGGCTTGGCGTCGGCCAGATCGACCTCGCCGTTCGGCATCGGCTTGTCGCCGAGCAGGTAGGGGGCCTTGGCCATCCAGTGGTCACGCAGGTCCATGACGAGCAACTTGGGGCTCAGCGGCTTGCCGGTGTTCCAGGCGGGACACTGTGACTGGCAGCGGCCACACTCGGTACAGGTGGCGAAGTCGAGCATGCCCTTCCAGCTGAAGTCGTCGATCTTGCCGCGCCCGAACACCGCGTCTTCGGGCGGGTTGTCGAAGTCCAGCGCCTCGCCCTGGTACTCGATCGGCAGCAGCGGGCCCAAGGCGTTCGGCAGTCGCTTGAAGGTGACGTTGATCGGGGCCAAGAAGATGTGCAGGTGCTTGGAGTTCAGCACGATCAGCAGGAAGCCCAGCGCCACCGCGACGTGCAGCAGCAGAGCGGCGGTCTCGATGTTCTCGTTGACCGCGAGTCCCAGCGGCTCCATGAGCTTGCCCATCAGATGCGACAGGTAGGCCCCCTTGCCGTAGGGCAGGGTGCCGGTGTTGACCGCGGCGCCGCGCAACAGCAGGAAGGTCCAGACCACGTTGAGGATCATCACGAGGATCAGCCAGGCACCGCCGTTGTGCGAGCCGTAGAACCGGGACGACCGGCCGTGCTCGGTCGGGTTGCGCAGCACCCGGATGACCATGAACACGAAGATCGACAAGGTGACCGCGGTGATGAAGAAGTCCTGCATGAAGCCCAGGACGTCCCAGCGCCCGACGAGCGGGATGGCGAAGTGTGGGTTGAACATCTGGCCGTAGGCCTCGATGTAGACCGTGATCAGGACGAAGAACGCCCACATGGTGAAGAAATGGGCGATCCCGGGGATGTTCCACTTCAGCAGCTTGGCCTGACCGGCGACCTCACGGATCTGGGTCTCGATCCGGGTCTTGATGTCGTTCGTCCGCTCGGCGCCGACCTTCTGACCAGACATGACCAGTCGGAAGAGCCAGAACACCCGGCGTGCGGCCAGCAGGCCGACAAGCCCTGTCATGGACAGGCCGACCACCAGCCTGATCAGCATCTGGGTATTTTCGGTCACGGAGTGCCTCTCCCATCCACAAGTTACCGGGCAGTAACTTAGCTATGGTTACTGACGGGTAACTTACCGCCAATCTTGCGCAGCACCAGTTCAAGCCCCACTCGGTGCTCGCTCATAGTGCCACTCCGAGGCGGTTCAGCGCGACAAAGGCTGGCCTAACTGTATCGGCGAGCGACCATTCGAACGCGCTTTCACGCTCGCTGAGGCGATGCCGAACTCAGAACCCGGGCAGCGGGATGACGATCTCCGGGGGCCGTCGCGCCGGCGCGGGCGTGGTGGACCCAGCCGTGGTGCTCGGCGCCGTCGTCGTGGGGGCTTCGGTTGTGGTCGGCGGCGTTGTGGTGGTGGGCGGTTCGGTGCTCGTGGTGGTGCTCGGCGCCTCGGTGGTGGACGTGGGCGGCGCGGATTCCGTCGCCGGCGGCGGGTTTTCGTCGGTGGCCGCCTCGGACGGGGCCTGTCGCGGGGCGGGGGCGGCGGGCTGTTCGGCGGGAGCGGTGGACGTCACCGAACTGGGCGCCGGCGCGGTGGGGATCGGTTCCTTGTTCACCAGTCGCACCATGCCCCACACCAACAGGGCGAGCAGGATTGCGGTCAGCACGCCCAGGCCGACCAACGCCACGGGTCGCAGATACCAGGGGGTTGGTGGCGGCGGCGGTTCGGTCCACTCGGGCTGGCGGCCGGCGGGCTCGCGGCGTTCGCTGTAATAGGCCGGCTCGCCGTGGGCACCGTTACCGCCGTAGTCGTAGCCGGCCATCCGGGTCGGCTCGAAGTTGGGGTCGTCCGGCGATCGGTTCACACGCACCGAGGGTAGGTGTCGCGCCTGACGAAAACCCGCGATGACGCTGGCTGAAACCCGTCAGCTGGCCAAACGCCGGCGGGTGACAAACTCGACGACAGCTCGCCAACCGAGCAGGAACACGGCGGTGACCGTCGAGGCGACCAGGACGAAGCTGGTGGCCACGCCGGCGG
>NZ_JRMM01000077.1:0-19955 GCF_000972905.1 Mycobacterium sp. UM_Kg27 | reverse complement strand
TCGGCAGCGTCAGATGTGTATAAGAGACAGCCGCGGCGGCACGGTCCCATACCCATTCCTGGGTTCCGGTGGACTCCAGCACCAACACCGCCACCAGCGAGCCGAGCTGCGCGGACCGCTCCAGGCTCAACCCGGCGCTGCGTCCGGTGAGGAAGCCGGCGCGGAACGCGTCGCCGACCCCGGTCGGGTCGGTCTGGGACTTCTCCGGAACCACGCCGACGTGGATGCGGGAACCGTCCGGCGAGACGATGTCGACGCCGTCGCCGCCCAGGGTGGTCACCCGCAGGCCGACCTGCTTCATGACCTCGGCCTCGGTCCAGCCGGTCTTGGACAGCAGCAGGTCCCACTCGTAGTCGTTGGTGAACAGGTAGTCGGCACCGTCGATGAGCTTGCGGATCTCCTCACCGGTGAGCCGGGCCAGCTGCTGTGACGGGTCGGCGGCGAACGCCAGTCCCAGCTTGCGGCACTCCTCGGTGTGCAAGAACATCGCCTCGGGGTCATTGGCTCCGACGATCACCAGTTCCGGCTTCCCGCCGGCCTCGACAAGCTGGGCCAGCGAGATGTTGCGGGCCTCCGACATCGCGCCCGGATAGAACGACGCGATCTGGGCCATGTCCTGGTCGGTGGTGCAGACGAACCGGGCCGTGTGCGCGGTCGTCGAGGTCAGCACGTGGTCGCAGTTGACCCCGTGCGAGACCAGCCACTGGCGATAGTCGGCGAAGTCAGCACCGGCGGCGCCGACCAGGGCGGCGTCACCGCCGAGCACGCCGATGGCGAAGGCGATGTTGCCCGCCACGCCACCCCGGTGCACCACCAGGCCATCGACCAGGAAGCTCAGCGAAACCTTCTGCAGGTGATCGGCCAGCAGTTGCTCGGAGAACCGACCCGGAAAGCGCATCAGATGGTCGGTCGCAATCGAACCGGTCACCGCAATCGTCACTGAACAATCCCCCTCATATCGTCACCGTTGGGCCTGGATGTGGGTACCCACGGTAGCGGCCCGGTACCACCGGTTCGCCGCCGGGCAGCACAAAACCCCCGGCGTTCAGGTGAAATCAGGTGCTCAGTTGAACGAGTCGCCGCACGAGCACGAGCCGCCGGCGTTGGGGTTCTCGATGGTGAAGCCCTGCTTGTCGATCTGGTCGGCGTAGCCGATCTCGGCGCCCTGCAGGTATGGCGCGCTCATCCGGTCCACGGTCAACGTGACGCCGTTGAACTCCGCGACCACGTCACCGTCAAGGCTGCGGTCGTCGAAGAACAGGTTGTAGCGCAGGCCCGCGCAGCCGCCGGGCTGGACCGAGATCCGCAGGGTCAGGTCGTCACGACCCTCCTGTTCCAGCAGCGCCTTCACCTTGGCCGCAGCCTCATCGGTCAAGACCACGCCGTGAGACTCGGTGGTCGACTGATCCTGAACAGTCATTGCGTCTCCCTATTGCGGTTGTTCATGGGGGCGGGTCCGGCCTCGACTCGAGGCGTTCGAACCCACCAGAACAACGATACCCTGCGCCAACGTGTTCCCTATCGCCCCGGCGAAGCCGCAGGACGGCCACCGATCTGTGCCGCCGTCACGCTGGTCAGCCCGATCAGCTGGTTGGCCGCGTCAACCAGGGCTAGCCGCACGGAGCCGGCGTAGTCGGCGATCGCCCGGGCGGCCACCACCCCGGCCGACCGCAGTGCGGGTTCGTCCAGGCTGATCTGTCCGGCCAGCACCAGCAGCGGCATCTCCCGCGCCCGGGCCGCGGCCGCCAGCGAACCGACCACTTTTCCGTGCAGTGACTGCTGGTCGAAGTGGCCCTCGCCGGTGACCAGGACGTCGGCGTCGGCGAGCGCTGCCTCCAAACCGGTGTGGCGGGCCACGATCGCGGACCCGGATTCGACGGTGCCGCCCAGGGCCAGCATGGCGGCTCCGATTCCCCCGGCCGCCCCGGCGCCCGACGCGGCGCTGGCCTCCCATCCGGCCGCGGCGTCCAGTTCGGTCGCCCACGCGGCCAGCCGGCTCTCGAGGACCGCGACCGTGGCGGCGTCGGCGCCCTTCTGCGGCCCGAACACGCGGGCCGAGCCCCACGGGCCCAGCAGCGGATGTTCCACGTCGCACGCGGCGACCAACTCGACTCCGGCGAGCCGTCGGCGTCCCGCGGCCAGGCCGCCCAGTTCATCGACCATGCCGCGACCACCGTCGGTGCAGGCACTGCCGCCGAGCCCGACGACGATTCGCTGCGCCCCGGCCGCCAGCGCCGCGGCGACGAGCTGTCCCACCCCCATGCTGTGGGCGAGCAGCGCCGTCCGGGACGACGGTGGTTCGCCGAGCACTCCCAACCCGCAGGCTTGGGCGCATTCCAGATAAGCCGTGCTGGTTGTCGCGTCCCAGACCCACTCGGCGTCGACCGGGTCATCCAGCGGTCCGCTGACCCGTGTCTGCTGCAGCGTGCCCAGCGCGGTGGCCAGCACCGCGACGAAGCCCGGGCCCCCGTCGGACTGCGGTGCGATCGCCAGCCGGTCCTGCGGCCGGCTGCGATGCCAGCCCGTCGAGATGGCGGCGGCGGCCTGCACCGCGGTCAGAGTCTCGCCGAAACAGTCCGGCGCGATGAGCACCCGAAGCATCCGCGCCCGAGGTCCGGCCGAGCCGCCGGAACCCGGGTGATCAGCCATCTGTGCAGCGTATCGAGCCGCGCGGACGGCACCGCAAGCCGGGCGGACCGGGCAAGTAATCTGGCGGGCGTGAAGGTGCCGGGGCGTAAAAAAGACGAGGCTCAGTCCGCTGAGCCCGTGGTCTCCGCCGTCTCTGTCGACGGCGACGAGTCTGTGGGCGCCGCTCGTGGCGGGGTCACCGCGCCCAAGGGCCGGCCGACCCCGAAGCGCAGCGCCGCAGCCAAGCGCCGCGGCCCGGTGGCGCCGGCACCGATGACCTCCGCGGAGGCGCGGGCCCGGCGCAAGTCGCTGGCCGGCCCCAAGCTGAGCAAACAGGAGCGCCGGCTCGCGAAGGCCGAGCGCCGTGAGCGGATGGCCGACCGCCGCGCACGGATGCTGTCCGGCGACGAGTCCGCGCTGCTGGAACGCGACCGCGGCCCGGTGCGCCGCTACGTTCGCGACATCGTCGACTCCCGGTACAACCTGTTGGGCCTGTTCATGCCGGTCGCGCTGGGGCTGATGTTCATCATGATGGCGGTCCCGCAGGTCCAGTACTACATTTCGCCGGCGATGATGCTGCTGATGGTCTTGATGGCCGTCGACGGGGTGTTGGTTGCCCGCAAGGCCGGCCGGATGGCCGACGCCAAGTTCCCCAACAATGCCGAAAGCCGTTGGAAGCTGGGGCTGTACGCCGCCAGCCGCGCATCCACGCTGCGCCGCATGCGGGCACCGCGCCCGCAGGTGCGGCGCGGCGAGCGCCTCGACTGAGCCTGAATCGCGGCAGACAAACCTTGGATTCCGTGGATTTCCCGCCGGTCAGCCCACCCGATGCCACGGTGGCGGCAGCGGCGCGGGCCCGGCAGGACTCGCTGACCAAACCCACGGGTTCGCTGGGCCGCCTGGAGGCCCTGTCGGTGTGGGCGGCGGCCTGCCAAGGGCAGTGTCCGCCCCGACAGTTCGAGCGCGTCCGCATTGTGGTGTTCGCCGGTGACCATGGCGTAACCCAGAGCCGGGTGTCGGCCTACCCCGCCGAGGTGACGGCGCAGATGGTCGCCAACATCGACCGCGGCGGGGCGGCCATCAACGCGCTGGCCGCGATCGGCGGGGCCGGGGTGCGGGTGGTGGACATGGCCGTCAATGATGGTGCGACCGACTCCCCCGCGATGCCGACCGAGGCCAGTGCCTACAAGGTGCGCCGCGGCAGCGGCGACATCACCAGCGAGGATGCCCTGACCGCCGAGCAGACCCTGGCCGCGGTCGAGGCAGGTCGGCGCATCGCCGACGAGGAGGTCGACAGCGGCGCTGATCTGCTCATTCCCGGCGATATGGGGATTGGGAACACCACGGTCGCAACGACTTTGATCGCCGCGCTCACCGGCGCCGAACCCGCCGATGTCGTGGGTCACGGGACGGGCATCGATGACGCCGGCTGGGCGCGCAAGACCGCGGCGGTGCGCGACGCCCTCTTCCGGTCCCGGCCGCAGCACGGCGATCCGGTTGCGCTCCTGCGCTGCTGCGGTGGCGCCGACTTCGCGGCGCTGGCGGGGTTCTGCGCCCAGGCCGCGGTGCGGCGCACCCCGGTGCTGCTCGACGGGCTGGCGTCGACGGCGGCCGCTCTGGTGGCCGACCGGCTGGCACCGGGGGCCCGGGCCTGGTGGCAGGCCGGTCACCGCTCGCCGGAGCCGGCGCACGCGCTAGCCTGTGCGGCGCTGGGCCTCGAGCCGATCCTGGACCTGCAGATGCGATTGGGCGAGGGCACCGGCGCCGCGGTTGCATTGCCGGTGTTGCGCGCCGCTATCGCGGCGTTGTCGTCGATGGCGACCTTCGATGAGGCCGGCGTCAGCGACCGATCATCGTGATCGCTTCCCTGGCAGCGTCTTTCGCGTTCGGGACGATTCTTCCCGTTCCGGCCGGCCGGCCGCCGGGCCGCGGGGCGATGACCGCGTTCCCGGTTGTCGGCGCTGCTCTGGGCGCGCTGGCCGCGGCCGTGGTGTGGGCCGGTGGTTACGCATTCGGCCCGGGCAGCCCGGTGACCGGCCTGCTGGCCGTGGCGGCACTGCTGGCCGCCACCCGGGGGCTGCACATCGACGGAGTGGCCGACACGGCCGATGGGTTGGGGTGTTCGCGGCCCGCAGCGCAGGCGCTGCAGGTGATGCGCGAGGGTTCGACCGGCCCGTTCGGGGTGGTCGCGGTGGTGCTGGTGATCGGCCTGCAGGCGACGACTTTCCCGATGCTGAGCGCGGCACAGATCGGGCTCGCGGTCTGCGCGGGCCGGGTGGCTGCGGTGTTGGCCTGCCGGCGCGCGGTGCCGTCCGCGGCCGGAAGCATGCTGGGCGCCACGGTGGCGGGCAGTCAGCCGCTGCCGGTTGCGGCCGCCTGGGTGGCGGCACTGCTCGCCGGGGCGATACCTGTCGGCGCGGCGCCGTGGCATGGGCCGGTTGCCGTCGCACTGGCCCTGGGCTGCAGCGCGCTGCTGGTCAGGCACTGCGTGCGCCGCTTGGGCGGTATCACCGGCGATGTGCTGGGGGCCGTGATCGAGTGGACGACAACGCTGGCCACGGTAGCGCTCGTCGCACTGACCGCCGGTTGACCGCTTCTTCTTTTCGCATTTTTTCCGGACTCCTGGACATTTCTCCGCCATTATGTGTTATACCCAGATGACGGTTGTGAAAATTGCGGCGTCCATTAGCATCGTGGTCCGGGGGAGGACGCTGGATGACGCGCCATCAGAGCTATAGCAAGCGGAGTCGGGAATCACGCAAGGCGATGACCGACGGCACCGTTGACGACGACGTTGACGACGACTACCTCGCCTGTTGCGAGCGGGTGTCCCAGGATTGGCCGCTGGTGGCCGACGCGGACCTTCCGCCGAACCCGGTGACCTGACTCTTCCCCGGCACGCGACGCTGCGCCCCCGCCGCCTGCCCGTGCCCCGAAATGCAGTAGTCGACTACTGCATGCCCTCCTTGCCGGGCGTCATAGCGTCTGTGCTTATCGGATCACCAGGGCTTGCAAAGGGAATGCATCATGTCTGGTCAGCGCAACAGCAAACAACACCACGTCGTCCGGCTGGTCGGGCTCGGTAGCGCAGCCGGCGCGGTCTTGGCATTCGGCCTGGGACCGGTAGGCACCGCACCGGCCCAGGCGGACCCGTTCGACTGGATCGTCGACCTGTTCGATCCGGCCAGCTGGTCGTGGCTGGGCGTGGAGAACAACGCCGACCTGGACCTGGCGTACCTCGGGCTCTCACCGGCCGCCGCCGACACCGATCCCACCCTGGCCGAACTGTTCGACACCTGGATCTACACCCCGATCCACGACGCCGGCCAAGCCTGGCTGGCCACCCCATCCGGCATCGAGACCAGCACCTGGATCAACACCCTCTTCGGCAACGGCCAGCTGCTGATCGGCAACGGCGCCGACGGCGTCAGCGGCGGCACCAACGAACAGGCCGTGGGCGGCGACGGTGGGCTGTGGTTCGGCGACGGCGGACACGGTGGCACCGCTGTCGGCGGTTGGGGCGGCAATGGCGGCAACGCCGGGTTCTTCGGTAACGGTGGCGCCGGCGGCTACGGCGGTGGGCCCGGCTCCGGCGACTATCCCGGCGACGGCGGCGACGGCGGCAACGGCGGGATCTTCATGGGCCACGGCGGCGATGGCGGCGGCGGCGGAAACGGGGCCGCCGGCTTCGACGGCGGTCATGGCGGCGACGGCGGCGACGCGGTGAGTTGGCTGTTCGGCAATGGCGGAGCAGGCGGGCGCGGCGGGGACGGCGGCGACGGAGCGGCCGGCGGTGTGGGCGGCGACGGCTGGTACGGCGGCGACGGAGGAAGTACCTTCGCCCTCGTCGGTGACGGGGGCATCGGCGGAGCCGGCGGCAACGGCGGTGACGGTGGGTCCGCAGGCGCCGCCGGTACCGGTGGTGACGGAGGTTACGGCGGCCTGGGAGGCAACGGCGGCGCCGCCGTGACCGGCGCGGGCGGCGGCGGCGGGGCTGGTGGAAACGGCGGCAACGGCGGCAACGGCGGGACCACCTCCGGTCACGGCGGCGATGGCGGGGTCGGCTGGGGCGGCGGACGCAGCGGGAGCAACCTCTTCGACAGGTACTCCGGGACCGGCGGATCCGGCGGCCGCGGCGGTGACGGTGGCGACGCCAGCGTCGCCGGCTACTCGGCGGGTCGCGGCAACGGCGGTGGATGGGGCGGCTTCGGTGAAGTCGGTGGAGCGGGCGGCGACGGGGGCGCAGGCGGCAGCGGCAGTGGCGGCGCGATCGGTGCCGCCGGCGGCGCCGGTGGGACATCGGGGTTCGGCGTCGCCGGCACCGGTGCCGGCGGCAACGGTGGTCACGGCGGCGCCGACGGCGGGGGCACGGGCGGGGTGGGTGGCCTCGGGGCCGCCGCCTCTTCCGGGACCACTGCCGGCGGTGGCGGCGGTGGTGGTGGCGGCGTCGGCAGTGACGGCGGTACTGGTGGTGCGGGTGGTGCGGGCGGTGCCGGCGGCACCGGCAGCGGCCTCGACATCACCGGCCGCCTGGCAGGGGTGGGCGGCGCCGGCGGGACTGGCGGCGAGGGCGGCCGCGGCATCGGCGCCGGCAGCACCGGCGGGGACGGTGGGGTTGGCGGGGTCGGCGGGTCCGGTAGCGGAATCAGTGCCGTCGGCGGCGGTTTCGGCATCGGAGGTCGCGGTGGAGACGGCGGGACCGGCGGCGTCGCCTTCAATGTCGGCACGGGCGGCGAAGGCGGTGCAGGGGGCGTGGGCGGTGACGGCACCGGCGGCAGCTCCGTCGTCATCGGGCAAGGCGCCATCGGCGGCGGCGGCGGTACGGGTGGTGTCGGCGGCACCGCCGACGGCTTCGTCGACGCGGGAGCCGACGGCTACAACGATGGCACCGGCGGTGTGGGCGGTGACGGCGGCGCCGGCGGCGATGCGACCACTGCCGCCGCGGGCACCGCCACCGGCGGGTTCGGCGGCACCGGCGGGGCCGGCGGGGTCGCCCACCCCGGCGCGGACGGCAGCGGCGGTGTGGGCGGCGCGGGCCAAACCGTCACCGACGGCGCGGGTGCCTCCGGCGGTGATGGCGGACCAGGCGGCGCCGACGGCACACCCGGCACACCGGGAGTGCCGGGCTAATCCAGCCGGGCCATCCAGCCGTGGGTGTCGGCGAAGGTACCGCGCTGAATACCGGTCAGAGTGTCCCGCAGCGCCATGGTGACCTCGCCGGGCTGACCGTCGGCGATGGTGAATTCGCCTTCGGCGGATTTGACCTGTGACACCGGGGTGATGACCGCAGCCGTCCCGCAGGCGAAGACCTCGGTGATCTCCCCCGAGGCGGCCTTCTTCTGCCATTCACTGACATCGATCTTGCGTTCTTCGACACTGAACCCGGCATCGGTTGCCAACTGCAGCAAGGAGTCCCGGGTGATACCGGGCAGCAGCGAGCCGGACAACTCAGGAGTGACCAGGCGCGCCGAGCCACCGGTGCCGAACACGAAGAACAGGTTCATCCCGCCCATCTCTTCGACATAGCGCCGCTCGGCCGCATCCAGCCACACCACCTGATCGCAGCCGTTGTCGGCGGCCTGGGCCTGCGCGACCAGTGATGCCGCGTAATTACCGCCGAACTTGGCCGCGCCGGTGCCGCCGGGGCAGGCCCGCACGTACTCCGTCGACAGCCACACGCTCACCGGCTTGATCCCGCCCTTGAAGTACGCGCCGGCCGGTGAGCCCATCACCAGGCAGCGGTACTCGTTGGCGGGACGGACCCCCAGGCCCGGCTCGGTGGCGAAGACGAATGGCCGCAGGTACAGCGACTCCTCGCCGCCCGCCTCCGGCACCCAGGCGCCATCCACGGCGATCAGCTGCCGCAACGACTCGATGAACAGCTCGTCGGGCAGCTCCGGAATGGCCAGCCGTCGCGACGAGGCCCGCATCCGCGCGGCATTGGCCTCGGGCCGGAAAGAGACGATCGACCCGTCGCTCCACCGGTAGGCCTTGAGCCCTTCGAACACCTCTTGCGCGTAGTGCAGGACGATGGCCGACGGGTCCAGTTCGATGGGTCCGTAGGGAATGACCCGCGCATTGTGCCAACCCGCGTCCACCGTGTAGTCGATCGACACCATGTGGTCGGTGTGGTACTTGCCGAAACCCGGCTCCGCCAAAATGGATTCGCGCACCTCGTCCGGCGTCGGGTTTGCGGTGACCGACACATGGAACTCGAGGAGGCTGCTCGTCATGCAGCGATTGTATAACCGGTGCGCTAGCGGGTTTTTGCCGTGACGAACGGCGGCGTCACCACCTGGCATTCGACGGCGCGACCGCGCACGTCGACGGTGAGCTGGGCGCCGTCCTCGATACCCGCATCTACATCGATCAGCGCCAGCGCAATGCCGGCCTTCAGCGTCGGCGAGAACGTGCCCGAGGTGGTGACCCCGACCCGGCGGTCACCGTCGAGCACGGCCAGGTCGGCACGCAGCACTCCCCGACCCGTGGCGCGCAGCCCCCGCAGCAGCCGCGCGGGACCGGCCGCCTTCTCCGCCAGCAGTGCGTCGCGGCCGAAGAACGATTCCTTCTTCCAGCCGATCGCCCACCCGCAACGGGCCTGCAGCGGTGAGATGGCCGGCGACAGTTCATGGCCGTGCAGCGCATAACCCATCTCGGTGCGCAACGTGTCGCGGGCACCCAGGCCGGCCGGCTCACCGCCGATCGCCCGCACGGCCTCTACCAGCGCGTCGAACACCACCCCCGCCGAGTCCCAGTCCGGCAGCAGCTCATAGCCGTGTTCACCGGTGTAGCCGGACCGGCACACCCGCACCGGCACGCCGGCGTAGGCGGCGTCGGCGAACGCCATGTAGTCCATCTCGGTCGGCAGGCCGAGACCCGCCACAACCTCGGCCGATCGCGGGCCCTGCACGGCCAGCACCGCGCGCGAACGATGTTCGTCGGTGATCGTCACCCCGGCCGGCGCCACCTCCTGCAGCACGGCCACCACGGCCGCGGTGTTGGCGGCATTGGGCACCAGAAAGATCTCGTCGTCGGCGACGTAGTAGGCGATCAAGTCGTCGATAACGCCACCAGATTCGTTGCAGCACAAGGTGTATTGGGCCTGCCCCGGCGTGATTCTGGCCAGGTCGTTGGTGAGCGTCGCATTGACGAAGGCCGCCGCGCCCGCACCACGAACAGTCGCCTTGCCCAGATGGCTGACGTCGAACAGCCCGACGCTGGCGCGGGTGGCATTGTGCTCGGCGACGGTGCCGGCGTAGGACACCGGCATCAGCCACCCGCCGAACTCGGCGAAGCTGGCGCCCAGTGCGCGATGGTGGTCTTCCAGGGGTCCGTGTTGCAGTTCGCTCACGTCGATCCACCCTAATCGGCACACTGGTGTGAATGGTCGATTGGGATGCGCTCGAAGCTGCCGGTATCGCTGACGCCAGGGACCGTGCCGGCCTGGTCGAATACCTCCACGGCCTCGGGTTCAGCACCGAAGAGATGGCCGACGCCGAACGCCGGGGCCGGTTGTTCGGCCTGGCCGGTGACGCGGTCGGGCGTTCGGGTCCGCCCGACTACACGCTGCGCACCGCCGCCGAAGCACTGGGCGTCCCCCTCGACGACGTCGCCCAGGCCTGGCGAATGCTCGGGCTCAGTGTTCCTAGCCCGGACACCCCCGCGCTGAGCCAGGCCGACGTGGACGGGTTGGCCACCTGGGTGCAGATGCGGTCCTACCTCGGCGAACCGGTAGACGGCTTCCTGCGGGTGCTGGGCGCGACGATGGCGCGGCTGGCTGAGGCCGAGTCGTCGATGATCCGCCTCAGCGAGCCCGACATGTGGTTGGGTCACACCCGCGACGAACTGCGCACCGCCCGGGCCTGGCGCTCGGTTGCGGCCTATATCCCGCGCATCGGCGCGATGATCGACGCCGTCCACCGCCAGCATCAGGTCAGCCACCGGACATTCCTCGAGGGGCTGGCCGGTGGGCCGGCGGCCAGCCTGATGTGCGGTGTCGGGTTCGCCGACCTGACCGGTTTCACTGCGCTGACTCAAGTCCTCACGTCCGCGGAGCTGGCCACGCTGCTCACCGACTTCGCCGGCACCGTCGCCGACGTGGTGCATTGCGACGGCGGGCGAGTGGTCAAGTTCATCGGCGACGCGGTGATGTGGGTGAGTGCGACCGGAGAATTGCTGGCCAGGGCGGCGATCGACCTTGTCGACCATCCCAAGGCCCGCAAAGCCGGATTGCAGGTACGCGCCGGTGTGGCCTACGGCGAGATGGTGGCGATCAACGGCGACTACTTCGGCACCCCGGTCAATCTGGCCGCCCGCCTGGTGGATGCGGCCGTGCCCGGTCAGGTGCTGGCCTCCACCTGCGTCCGCGGAGAGCTCCCCGCCTGGCCGGCCACCCTTCAGGCACCGTTGACGCTCAAGGGTTTCGACCAACCCGTCCCGGCATACCAATTGCACCCGAACCCGGATCGTTAGGGTGAGTGCTTGTGAGCACCGAACCCGGACACCCCGCCCCTTCCGTCACCGTCGCCGCCTCGCTGCCCGCGAACGCCGATGAGGCCGTGCTGATCGTGCCGGTCGTTGCCGCCGACGACGACTCCGAGTCCGGCGCCGCAGTCGCCACGACCGAGCCGGCGCTGCCCGCCGAGGCGGTCGCCGAGATCGAGGCGGGACTGCGCGCACTGGCCGCCAAGGGCGGCAGCGAGCAGGTGAACCGGCTGCTGGTGGCGTCGCTTCCGGTGGCCAGCGTGGTGACCGTCGGGTTGGGCAAGCCGCGTGAGTCCTGGCCGGCCGACACCGTCCGCCGGGCCGCCGGAAATGCGGCGCGTTCACTCAACGGCACCGCCGCGGTGATCAGCATGCTGAGCGGACTACCCGGTGACGGGGTGCTGGCCGCCGGTGTCGAGGGGCTGCTGCTGGGCGGCTACCGATTCACCACGTTCCGCAGCGAGAAGACCGCCCCCAAGGAGCCGGGCCTGCGCGCGGTGACCGTGCTGTCCACCGCGACCGACGCCGAAGCGCAGGCGGCGCGTGGTGCCGACATCGCTGCCGCGGTGGCCACCGCGCGCGACTTCGTCAACACCCCGCCCAGTCATCTGTTTCCGGCTGAGTTCGCCGACCGCGCGAAGGCACTGGGCGAGTCGGCCGGTCTGGAGGTCGAGGTGCTCGACGAGCAGGCGCTCGCCGAGGCCGGCTACGGCGGCGTGATCGGGGTGGGACAGGGCTCCTCGCGCCCGCCGCGTCTGGTGCGGTTGGTCCACCGTGGATCACGCCTGCTCGACAATCCGGACGACGCCAAGAAGGTGGCGCTGGTCGGCAAGGGCATCACCTTCGACACCGGTGGCATCTCGATCAAGCCGGCTGCCTCGATGCACCACATGACGTCCGACATGGGCGGAGCGGCTGCGGTGATCGCGACGGTGGTGCTGGCCGCCCGTCGCGGGCTGCCGGTCGATGTGACTGCGACCGTGCCGATGGCCGAGAACATGCCGTCGTCCACGGCACAGCGCCCGGGCGATGTGCTCACCCAGTACGGCGGCATCACCGTCGAGGTGCTCAACACCGACGCCGAGGGCCGGTTGATCCTGGCCGACGGGATCGTGCGGGCCTGCGAGGACAACCCGGACTATCTCATCGAGACCTCGACGCTGACCGGCGCGCAGACGGTGGCGCTGGGCGCGCGCATCCCCGGGGTGATGGGTTCGGACGAGTTCCGCGACCGGGTGGCGTCCCTCTCGCAGGCCGTCGGCGAGAACGGCTGGCCGATGCCGCTGCCCGACGAGCTCAAAGAGGACCTGAAGTCGACGGTGGCCGACCTGGCCAACGTCAGCGGTCAGCGTTTCGCCGGGATGTTGGTCGCCGGGGTGTACCTGCGTGAGTTCGTGGCCGACGGTGTCGACTGGGTCCACATCGATGTGGCGGGGCCGGCCTACAACTCCGGCAGCGCCTGGGGCTACACGCCCAAGGGCGGCACCGGCGTGCCGACCCGCACCATGTTCGCGGTGCTGGAAGACATCGCCGCGAACGGATAACCGACGGCCGGCGTCAGGCTTATTCCTCCGCGCTCTGGGCGTTGCGCACCGGCCGGGGCGGCCTCGCGGGGTTTTCGACGCCCTGTTGAAACGACAGCGCCGCACTTTGCACCAACATCAACACGGCGAACACGGCAACCCAGAGCCAGGACTCCGTCGCGTCCAGGTGAGATGCCACATCGGTTTTCGGCAGCGCCGCCATTGAGCGGGTGATCGCCGCGACGATCAACACGGTGCTCAAGTACGGGAACGCGGTCCGGATGCGGCCGGCCATGGGCCCGATCGGCGATTCGCTGCGCCGTCGTGCCCGTCCCAGGAACCAACCGATCGCACAGGCCGCGGCGACGGCGACCGTGATGGGCACCGACAGTCGGTTGGCGTCGTCCCACAGCGGCTGCAATGGCTGATGCGTCTGCGGGTCACCGAGTGCGAGCGCCAGGTCGGCCAGCGTCGCCTCCACGAAGAACACCGCGATCGGCGGGACCAGGACCGCCACGATGAACACGCAATGTCTGATCAGTGTGCCTGCGCTACCCGAGACGAACTGCACTACGGCGTACAGCAGAATATAGAGCGAGGCCACAAATGATATGCCGCCCAACAGTTCTGCGGATGTGGCCCGACCGCTGACCACCGCGCATCCCTGTTCGCCGGCCAGCAGGCTGTATTGCACCGCCGTCAGGAACAGCCCCAGAAATGCGTTCATCAGCGCGACCCCGGTAAGGGTCTCGTGCTCGACCTCGCGCGGGTCCGGCGCATGACCGTCGCTGCGACGCCGATACGCACGATCGAGCACCAAATTGATGACAACGAACGCGAAACCGGCCAGCAAACCGGCTAGTTGGGCATAGTTGCGGGCCACGATCGAGACGTCGAAGCCGGTCCACAGCTCGCAGGCTGCAGCGATCTGCTCAGTTGGCACCCGCGAGATATTAGTGACGCTGAAGCGGCCGCAGTAGTGCTTTGAGGGACGCTGCGGTGCGCCATACCCGACGGCGTCGAGAGCCCTTCGACCGCCACCTCGATGTGTGCCGACGACGCCGCAATGACAGGATGGTTTTCGACAGTCCACCTGGACACCGCCCTCGCCCCACCACTGACGTGGTATCCAGGAAACGACGTGCAGCGACCGATCGAGCGAGGAGTCAACAACGATGGCCTTCTCAGTCCAGATGCCCGCCCTCGGTGAGAGCGTCACCGAGGGAACGGTGACCCGCTGGCTCAAGCAGGAAGGCGACACCGTCGAGGTCGACGAGCCACTCCTGGAGGTTTCCACCGACAAGGTCGACACCGAGATCCCGTCACCGGTGGCCGGTGTGCTGACCAAGATCATCGCCGGTGAGGACACCACGGTCGAGGTGGGCGGCGAGCTGGCCCTGATCGGCGAGGCCGGGGAAAGCAGCGGCGGCGAGAGCAGCGACGCCCCGTCGGCACCGGCGGCCGAGCCCGCCGAGCAGGCTCCCGCTGCCGAAGCGCCCGCCCCGGCGGCTCCCCTGTCTGATGCTCCAGCGGCACCCGCTGCCCCGGAGGCACCCGCCGGAGACGGCACCCCGGTGCTGATGCCCGAGCTGGGTGAGTCGGTCACCGAAGGCACCGTGACGCGCTGGCTCAAGCAGGTCGGCGACACGGTCGAGGTCGACGAGCCGTTGGTGGAGGTCTCCACCGACAAGGTCGACACCGAGATCCCCTCCCCGGTCGCCGGTACCCTGCTGTCGATCACCGCCGAGGAGGACACCACCGTCGAGGTCGGCGGCGAACTGGCCAGAATCGGTTCGGGTGCGCCGGCGGCTTCCGCACCTGAGCCGGCCCCCACCCCCGCAGCGGCGGCTCCCGCACCCGAGCCGGCAGCGCCCGCACCCGAGCCCGAGCCTGCTCCCGCGGCCCCCGAACCCGCCGCGCAGGCCAAGCCCGAGCCCACCCCGGCGCCGGCACCCGAGGCCACGCCCGCACCGGCACAGCCCGCCGCTGCCGAGGCCCCGGCCGGCGACGCCGCACGGTATGTGACGCCGTTGGTGCGCAAGCTCGCCGCCGACAACAACGTCGACCTGGGCCAGGTCACGGGCACCGGGGTCGGCGGAAGAATCCGCAAGCAGGACGTCCTGGCCTTCGCCGAGCAGCAGAAGGCGCCCGCCGCGCCGGCCGCTCCGGCCGCTCCGCGCCCGGCTGCCGCGGCGCCCGCCTCGGCGCTGGCACACTTGCGTGGCACCACTGCCAAGGCCAACCGGATCCGTCAGATCACCGCCAAGAAGACCCGCGAATCCCTGCAGGCCACTGCACAGCTCACCCAGACCCACGAGGTCGACATGACCAAGATCGTGGCGCTGCGGGCCAGGGCGAAGGCGGACTTCGCTGAGCGCGAGGGGGTCAACCTGACCTACCTGCCGTTCATCGCCCGCGCCGTGATCGACGCCCTCAAGGCCCATCCGAACGTCAACGCCAGCTACAACGAAGACGCCGGGGAGATCACCTACTACGACGCCGAGCATCTCGGCTTCGCGGTGGACACCGAGCAGGGACTGTTGTCCCCGGTGATCCACAACGCCGGTGATCTCTCGCTGGCCGGACTCGCGCGGGCGATCTCCGACATCGCCGCCCGGGCACGCTCGGGCAACCTCAAGCCCGACGAGCTGTCCGGGGGCACGTTCACGATCACCAACATCGGCAGTCAGGGCGCACTGTTCGACACCCCGATCCTCGTTCCGCCGCAAGCCGCCATGCTGGGCACCGGCGCCATCGTCAAACGGCCACGGGTCATCGTCGATGAGGCCGGCAACGAGTCGATCGGCGTGCGTTCGGTCTCCTACCTGCCGCTGACCTACGACCACCGTTTGATCGACGGTGCCGACGCGGGGCGGTTCGTCACCACGATCAAGAACCGACTCGAAGAAGGCGCGTTCGAGGCGGACCTGGGTCTCTAACAGCGCCTGGGGCATTCCAAAGAGCTGCAAGAGGATTCAGCTGTGAGCAACCCCATCGTCGCGATCGCCGGCTCGTCCGGGCTGATCGGCTCGGCTCTGGTGTCGGCGTTGCGCGCCGACGATCACCAGGTGTTGCGGATCGTGCGGCGGGCACCGGCCAATGCCGGCGAGCTGCAGTGGGATCCCGACGCCGGTCAGATCGACGTGGGCGCGCTGGCCGGAGTCGACGCCGTGGTCAATCTGTGCGGCGTCGGCGTCGGCAACCGCCGCTGGTCGGGAGCATTCAAGCAGAGTCTGCGCGACAGCCGGATCGCCCCGACCGAGGTGTTGTCGACCGCAGTGGCCGAGGCCGGCGTACCGGTGCTGGTCAATGCCAGCGGGGTCGGCTATTACGGCGACACCGGCAACCGCACCGTCGACGAGTCCGCCTCGGCTGGAACCGATTTCCTGGCCCAGCTCGCCGAGGACTGGGAAGGTGCAACCGCGTCGGCCCAAGCCTCGGGCGCCCGGGTGGTACTGGCCCGCACCGGCATCGTGCTGTCGCGATCAGGCGGCGCGTTGGGCCGGCTGCGCCCGCTGTTCTCCCTCGGACTCGGCGCCCGGATCGGCAATGGCCGCCAGTACATGTCGTGGATCAGCATGGAAGACGAGGTGCGGGCACTGCTGTTCGCGATCTCGCATGACACGCTGTCGGGACCGGTGAATCTGACCGGTCCGGCACCGGTGACCAACGCCGAGTTCACCGCGGCACTCGGACGGGCCGTTAACCGCCCGACCCCGATGTTGCTCCCGGCTTTCGCGGTCCGTGCCGGGCTCGGCGAGTTCGCCGACAGCCTCCTGACCGGCCAGCGCGCCATTCCCGCCAAGTTGGAGCAGGCCGGTTTCCGGTTTGCCCATCACACCGTCGGCGAGGCCCTGGCCTACGCCACCTCCCGGCCGACCCCGCTGTAGAAGCCCGGCGCCGAGTAGCCTGCGAACATGGTGTCCATCCGCTCCAGCGCCGCGCCGATCGAGGTGCGCCAGCTGGGCACCGTCGACTACGGCGAAGCCTGGCGACTACAACGCGAGCTGGCCGACGCCAGGTCGGCCGGTGGTCCCGACACTCTGCTGCTGCTGGAGCATCCCCCGGTCTATACCGCCGGACGCCGCACCGAGCCGCAGGAACGCCCGATGGACGGCACCCCGGTGGTCGACACCGACCGGGGCGGCAAGATCACCTGGCACGGTCCCGGCCAGCTCGTGGGCTACCCGGTGATCGGCCTCGCCGAACCTTTGGACGTGGTGAATTACGTTCGACGCCTTGAAGAGTCACTCATCGAGGTGTGTAACACATTGGGTCTCAATACGGTTCGGATAGACGGCAGGTCCGGGGTGTGGCTGCCGCAGGGCGGCGGCCGGCCCGCCCGCAAGGTCGCCGCGATCGGCGTCCGAGTGGCCCGCGCCACCACATTGCATGGGTTCGCGCTCAATTGTGATTGTGATCTCAGTGCGTTCGGCTCGATTGTGCCGTGCGGGATCACCGACGCGGGTGTGACATCACTCTCGGCCGAGCTGGGCTTTGTGACCGGCGTCGAGGATGTTCGCCAAGCCGTGGCCAGAGCGGTCGTCGATGCGCTCGACGGCGTGCTGCCGGTGCGCGAGCATTCCGGTCCGCGCGTAACATCGAACAGGTGAGTGCCGCCCCGGAAGGCCGTAGGTTAAGCCGTGCCGAAGCACGCAACGCCGAAACTCCGATCGAACGCAAGCCCCCGTGGATCAAGACCCGCGCCCGAATGGGTCCGAGCTACACCCAGCTCAAGGTTCTGGTCAAGCAGGAAAAGCTCCACACGGTGTGCGAGGAGGCGGGCTGCCCCAACATCTACGAGTGTTGGGAAGACCGGGAGGCCACCTTTCTGATCGGCGGCGAGGTCTGCACCCGCAACTGTTCGTTCTGTCTCATCAAGTCGGGTAAGCCGCCCGAGCTGGACCGCGACGAGCCGCGCCGGGTGGCCGAGAGCGTGCAGTCCATGGGGCTGCGGTATTCGACGGTCACCGGTGTCGCCCGCGACGATCTGCCCGATCAGGGATCCTGGCTCTACGCCGAGACGGTGCGTGCCATCAAGGCCCTCAACCCGTCAACCGGTGTCGAGCTGTTGATCCCCGACTTCGGCGGACGGCCCGACCTCTTGGGCGAAGTATTCGAATCCCGCCCGGAAGTGCTGGCGCACAACGTCGAAACCGTGCCGCGTATCTTCAGACTGATCCGGCCCGGCTTCAGCTACGAGCGCAGCCTTGACGTGCTGACCCAGGCCCGTGATGCCGGGCTGGTGGCCAAGAGCAATCTCATTCTGGGCATGGGCGAGACCCCCGAAGAGATCCGCGCGGCACTGGCCGACCTGTACGACGCCGGCGCCGAGTTGGTCACCATCACCCAGTACCTGCGCCCCACCGAGCGGCACCATCCGATCGACCGATGGGTCAAGCCCGAGGAGTTCGTCGAGCACGCCCGCTATGCCGAGGAGCTGGGCTTCGCCGGAGTGATGTCCGGGCCGCTGGTGCGCTCGTCGTATCGGGCCGGGCGGCTCTACCAGCAGGCGCTGGAAAACCGGGCCCGCCGCGAACAGGCCCCCGCCGTCGCCCCCGGCTGATTGACGCCCCGGCCGGCGGTAAGCCCCGCTGGGTATCCTTGGTGACTATGCCCAGACCGCGCACCACCACCGAGAACAAGGCTGCCCGGGCGGAAGCGAAAGCCACCCGCAAGGCCGCCAGCAAGCAGCGCCGCACCCAGCTGTGGCAGGCCTTCCAGCTGCAGCGCAAAGAGGACAAGCGGCTGGTGCCCTACATGGCCGGCGCCTTCGTGCTGGTCGCCGGGGTCACGACGGCGCTGGCGCTCAACGGCGGCACGTTCGCCAAGGTGACGACGATCCCGCTCGGCCTGGTGCTCGGCGCCCTGGTGGCGTTCATCATCTTCGGCCGGCGCGCGCAACGGTCGGTCTACCTCAAGGCCGAGGGTCAGGCCGGGGCTGCGGCGTGGGCGCTGGACAATCTGCGTGGTAAGTGGCGGGTGACCCCGGGGGTGTCGGCCACCGGCCAGCTCGACGCCGTGCATCGAGTGATCGGGCGGCCGGGCATCATCTTCGTCGCCGAGGGGTCGCCCTCCCGGCTCAAGCCGCTGCTGGCTCAGGAGAAGAAGCGCACCGCCCGGCTCGTCGGCGACGTACCGATCTATGACGTGGTGGTGGGCAGCGGCGACGGCGAGGTTCCGCTGGCCAAGCTGGAGCGTTACCTGACCAAGCTGCCGGCCAACATCACCACCAAGCAGATGGAATCGCTGGAGTCGCGGCTGGCCGCGCTGGGTTCGCGTACCGGAACCGCGGCCATGCCCAAGGGCCCGCTGCCCGGCGGCGCGAAGGTGCGTGGCGTCCAGCGCGCGGTGCGCCGGCGCTAGTCGAATCAGACCGTTGACCCTGCGCTGACCCGGCTCAGCGGCTGCGCACCACGGCGGTTGCGGTGGCCCGGTCCTGCAGGCCACGGCCGTCGGCGTCGGCAAACAATGCCGGGACCACCAGCGCGATCAACAATCCGCGGATCACGGCGCGGCCGACGCCCACGCCCAAGCCGGGGCCGTCGACGGGGACCACCCGCAGCCCGCAGGCGTACTGGCCGGGAGTGAAGCCGAAGAGTCGCACCGCGGCCACCCCGAGGACCAGCCAGATCCCCAGCACCACCGTGGCCAGGTATTCCGGCGTCACCACGCCCGCTGCCACGCCCAGCCCGGCCAATCCGTAGCCCACCATCCAATCGAGGGCCAGGGCTGCCATGCGGCGCCCCATCGGAGCCAGGGAGCCCGGGCCGCTGGGCGGCAGACCCAAACCCTGCCCGGGGGCGCTGTCGGAGTGACTGGGTCCGGCGGACTCCGGCCCGGACAGCCACGAGGAGAACGTGCGGCTCATGGCCCCTACGATAGGCGGGCGGCGAATCCGACCCGGCGTCGCAGGGTCCGGCCGTGGTTGCGTAACGTCAAGATCGGCAACCTCAGGGTCCGACCGGGGCTACCAGCGGAGGAGAACAGTTCTGTGACCGACAAGACGGCCGACGACATTCTCAAGCTCGTCGCCGACGAGAACGTGGAGTACATCGACATCCAGTTCTGCGACTTGCCCGGTCAGATGCAACATCTGTCGATCCCGGCGTCCACGCTGGACGCGAGCGTGTTCGAAGACGGGCTGGCCTTCGACGGATCCTCGATCCGCGGCTTCCAGTCGATCCACGAGTCCGACATGATGCTGCTGCCCGACTTCTCCACCGCCCAGATCGATCCGTTCCGGGCCGCAAAGACGTTGAACCTCAACTTCTTCGTCCACGACCCGTTCACCCGCGAGCCCTACTCCCGCGACCCGCG
>NZ_JRMM01000076.1:0-20338 GCF_000972905.1 Mycobacterium sp. UM_Kg27 | reverse complement strand
CTCGGCTGGGATACCCCAGCCGAGCGTCTGCGTGATCTACTACTGGCCAATTAACCACCAGTGTTGCGACGACCCCTTGAAACCGCCCCTGCTGCCGGGGGGCCTTGTCGTGAGGGACGTCTCAGCCCAGGATCAGCGACTCGCCGTCCGCACTGAGGTTGACCGGCACGACGTCGCCGTCGTGCACCTCGCCGGCCAGCAGCAACTTGGCCAGCTGGTCGCCGATGGCCTGCTGAATCAGCCGGCGCAACGGCCGCGCCCCGTACACGGGGTCGAAGCCACGGTCGGCCAGCCACTTCTTGGCCTTCAGCGAGACCTCCAGCGTCAGCCGGCGCTGCGCCAGCCGCTTGTCCAGCTGAGCCAGCTGGATGTCGACGATGTGCACCAACTCGTCGGCGTCCAGGCCGGAGAAGATCAGCACGTCATCGAGCCGGTTGATGAACTCCGGCTTGAATGCCGCCCGAACCGCAGCCATCACCTGCTCGTCGCTGCCGCCATGACCCAGGTTGGACGTCAGGATCAAGATGGTGTTGCGGAAGTCGACCGTGCGGCCCTGCCCGTCGGTGAGCCGGCCCTCGTCCAGGACCTGCAGCAGCACGTCGAACACGTCCGGGTGGGCCTTTTCCACCTCGTCGAAGAGCACCACGGTGTAGGGCCGGCGGCGCACCGCCTCGGTGAGCTGACCGCCTTGGTCGTAGCCGATGTAGCCCGGGGGCGCCCCGACCAGGCGGGCCACCGAGTGCTTCTCGCCGTACTCGCTCATGTCGATGCGGACCATGGCCCGTTCGTCGTCGAACAGGAAGTCGGCCAGCGCCTTGGCCAGCTCGGTCTTGCCGACCCCGGTCGGGCCGAGGAACAGGAACGAGCCGGTGGGCCGGTTGGGGTCGGCGACCCCGGCCCGGCTACGCCGCACCGCGTCGGAGACCGCGGAGACCGCATTGCGTTGCCCGACAACCCGTTTGCCCAGTTCGTCTTCCATCCGCAGCAGCTTGGCGGTCTCGCCCTCCATCATCCGGCCGGCCGGGATACCGGTCCAGGCACTGACCACGTCGGCGATGTCGTCGGGTCCGACCTCCTCCTTGAGCATCACGTCCTCGCGAGCCTGGGCGGTCGGCAGCGCGGCCTCGAGCTTCTTCTCCACCTCCGGGATGCGCCCGTAGCGCAGCTCGGCGGCCTTGGCCAGGTCGCCGTCGCGTTCGGCGCGGTCGGACTCACCGCGCAGCTCTTCCAGTTGCTCCTTGAGCTCACGGACGACGTCGATAGCGCCCTTCTCGTTCTGCCACCGGGTCGTCAGCTGTGCCAGCTTCTCCTTGTAGTCGGCCAGCTCGCTGCGTAGTTTCACCAGCCGTTCCTTGGAGGCGTCGTCTTCCTCCTTGGCCAGCGCCATCTCCTCGATCTCCAGCCGGCGCACCAGACGTTCTACCTCGTCGATCTCGACGGGCCGGGAGTCGATCTCCATCCGCAGCCGCGACGCGGACTCGTCGACCAGGTCGATCGCCTTGTCCGGCAGGAACCGGGCGGTGATGTAGCGGTCACTCAAGGTGGCCGCGGCGACCAGCGCCGAGTCGGTGATGCGCACCCCGTGGTGCACTTCATAGCGGTCCTTGAGGCCACGCAGGATGCCGATGGTGTCCTCCACCGACGGCTCCCCGACGTAGACCTGCTGGAAGCGGCGCTCCAGGGCGGCGTCCTTCTCGATGTACTTGCGGTACTCCTCGAGGGTGGTGGCACCAACCAGCCGCAGTTCACCACGCGCCAGCATCGGCTTGATCATGTTGCCGGCGTCCATCGCGCCTTCGCCGGTCGCGCCGGCGCCGACGATGGTGTGCAGTTCGTCGATGAACGTGATGATCTGTCCGGCGGAGTTCTTGATCTCGTCCAGGACGGCCTTGAGCCGTTCCTCGAACTCGCCGCGATACTTGGCACCCGCGACCATCGAACCCAGGTCCAAGCTGACGACGGTCTTGTCTCGCAGGCTGTCCGGGACGTCGCCGGCGACGATGCGCTGGGCCAGGCCCTCGACGATCGCGGTCTTGCCGACACCGGGCTCACCGATGAGCACCGGGTTGTTCTTGGTGCGCCGGCTCAAAACCTGCACCACCCGGCGGATCTCGGTGTCACGGCCGATCACCGGGTCCAGCTTGCCCTCGCGGGCACGCGCGGTCAGATCGGTGGAGTACTTCTCCAATGCCTGGTAGCTGGCCTCCGGGTCAGGGCTGGTGACCCGCGCACTGCCGCGCACCTTGACGAACGCCTCCCGCAGCGCCTGCGGCGACGCGCCGTGGCCGGTCAACAGCTTGGCGACGTCGGAGGCGCCGGTGGCCAAGCCGACCATCAGGTGCTCGGTGGAGACGTACTCGTCATCGAGTTCGGTGGCCAACTGCTGGGCGACGGTGATCGCGGCCAGCGAGTCGCGGGACAGCTGCGGCTGCGCGTTGGAGCTGGTCACCTGCGGCGCCAGCTCGATCAGGCGCTGCGCTTCGTCGCGGACAGTCGCCGGGTTCACACCGACCGCCTCCAGCAGCGGCGCGGCGATCCCGTCGTTCTGGGTCAGCAAGGCCTGCAGCAGATGGGCGGGCCGGATTTCAGGGTTGCCGGCGGCAGTAGCCGTCTGCAACGCCGCGGTCAGCGCTGCCTGGGTCTTGGTGGTCGGGTTGAACGAGTCCACGACACCTCCATTCGGGGTCAGAGCGGGCTACACGTGCCCGCCAAAAATGCTTGTCGTGTTGTCCAACGCCGTCAAGGTTGAGTCTGTTCCGCTCAAGTCATCTTTTTTGCGGAGCGGCATTCGGGCAACTGGAATCAACCGATTCCTCTATGCGACCGGGCGCGGGAACGTATCCTCAGGCGTCCCCACGATTCGGAGGTGCACATGAGTGGCGAACGGGCGCCACGGGTGTGGCGCGGCCAGACCCACGATGCCCGGTCCCAGGCACGTCGGGCTCAGCTGATTGAGGCAGGAATGGAGCTGCTGGGCACCGGGGGCACAGCCGGCGTCACGATGCGCGCGGCGTGCCGCGACGCCGGGCTCAGCCTTCGCTACTTCTACGAAAGCTTCAGTGACACAGACGAGCTGATCCTGGCCGTGTACGACAAGTGCAACGCCGAACTGCTTGCCACCATGGCCGGTGTCGCCGGCAAAGCGGCGCCGATCAGCGTGGCGCTCGACCGGGCGACAGCCTATTTCGAGGAAGATCCCCGTCGGCTGCGGATCCTGCTGCGGGAGCCGCAATCCAGCACCCTGCTGGCCGATCATCGCGCCGACGTTCTGCCCGGACTGCTGGGCGCACTGATCGGCCCATCCGGTGTCGCTGATTCGTCTGCGGTCACCGCAACACAAGCCATGAGTGCCAGCGCACTGTCTGGAGCCCTAACCACGCTGGTCCTCGACTGGGCCGACGGCCGTCTTCACGTGAGCCGTGCCGAGCTGGTGAAGTTCGCCGCCGGGCTGGTCCGGGCCGAGCTGAACTTGGCAAGCCCGTCACAGAGTTGACGGCTGGCACGAGCTGGCGCCGGAATGCGGGCGCGTCCACAGGTACAACGCGATCCAGGCGCCGTAGCCCAGCGCCATCCCCGCATACATCACGGCGGGATCGTCCTGCCCGTGCACGCTGAGGTAGAGCACCACACCGGCAAGCAGCGCCGGTAGCACTGCCGCACGACGCCGCAGCGCGAACGCCACCGTGACGAGCACGACCGATGCGGTCAGCAGCACCGGACTGAGCCGGTGCAGCACGTCGAGCAGTGCCGCGAACCACCCCCGGAATTCGCCGGTGGCATGCCCGGCGTGCCCCATGCCGGCGGCGGCCGACGCTCCGGCCCCGAGCGCCGCCAGGGCGGCCGGCAGGCAGCAGGCCAGCGTGCAGGTCAGCGCGGCAACGACTCCCGCGGCCCCGAACCGGCGTCCGGGGGGCCGGTCGCGACATTCTGACGTGGGTGACATGTCCGCCCTTCCTAGACACTTCCCGTTGAACCTATACCCCGTATGGGTATCTAGCAAGGGCGGCGCGCTGGGTGACCGGTCCGTGCCATCGCGTCGACTACGGTGCTGCTATGACGACCAGCCTGGCTTCGGTGTGGACCGCGTTGATCCCCCTCGCGCTGGTGGTGGCGCTCTCGCCGATCACCGTCATCCCTGCCGTGCTGGTGCTGCACACCGCGCGCCCACGCGAGACCGGGCTGGCCTTCCTGCTCGGTTGGCTGGTGGGCCTGGCGGCACTGACCGCCGCCTTCATCGCCGTATCCGGACTGCTGGGCGGCTTGCACACCACGCCGCCGGCCTGGGCGTCGTGGTTGCGGATTGTCGTGGGTGCGCTGCTGATCGCGTTCGGCGTCTACCGGTGGACGACCCGGCACGGACACGGCGAGATGCCGCGCTGGATGCGCTCATTCACCGCGATGTCCCCGCCGCGCGCTGGCCTGACGGCCGCTGCGCTGGCCGTGATCCGGCCAGAGGTGCTGTTCATGTGCGCAGCGGCCGGCCTGGCCATCGGCAGCGCCGGACTGCGTCGAGAGGACAGTTGGCCGGCGGCCATCTTCTTCGTCCTGCTCGCCGCATCCTCGGTCCTGATCCCGATTCTCGGCTACCTGGCGGCCAGCGACCGACTGGATCCAGCGCTGAACCGGCTCAAGGACTGGATGGAGCAGCAGCACGCCGCGCTCGTCGCCGTCATCTTGGTCCTCATCGGTGCAATGGTGGTCTACAACGGGATTCACGCGCTATAGCCGGCGTCGGCGCCGGCCAGCATTAAGATCGCGGCCGTGGGCTTGGACGATCGCGACGCGCTGCGCGTGCTGCACGGCGCATTCGCCGTGCCGTCCGACGGTTCCGGTGTCGTCGCCCGGTTCTTCACCCGATGGTTCGGCACCGACCCGTCGGTGCGTGACCTGTTCCCCGCCGACCTGACCACCCAGCGGGCCGCTTTCGCCCACGCCATGGCCTGGGTGCTCAGCGAATTCATCGCCCAACGGGCACAAGAACCCATAGCGCTTCTAGCCCAACTGGGCCGTGACCACCGCAAGTACGGTGTGACGCAACGTCATTACAACGTGATAGGCCAAGTGCTTCTGAGCACCCTGCGTGCGGAGCTGGCCGAAGACTGGACCGCAGCCGTCGACGACGCCGCCCGCGAGGCGCTGAATCTGATCGTCGGGGTGATGGGCGGCGCCGCCGATGCCGAAGAGGGCCCGGCGTGGTGGGACGGCACCGTCGTCGAGCACCTCCGGGTCTCCCGCGACATCGCCGTCGTCCGGATCCAGTTGGACCAACCGCTGCCCTATCACCCGGGGCAGTACGTCAAAGTCGAGGTGCCGCAGTGCCCACGGTCATGGCGCTACTTGAGCCCGAGTATGCCCGCCGACGAGACCGGGGCCATCGAGTTTCACGTCCGCGCGGTGCCCGCCGGTCTGGTCAGCACCGCGATCGTCAACGAAACCCGGCCCGGTGACCGGTGGCGACTGTCCAGCCCCCACGGCGGTCTGCACGTCGATCGCGACGCCGGAGACGTGCTGATGGTGGCCGGAAGTACCGGGTTGGCGCCGCTGCGCGCAATCATCATGGACCTGACCCGATGGGGCGTGAACCCGCGGGTGCACCTGTTCTTCGGTGGCCGCTATCCCTGCGAGCTCTACGACCAGCCCACTCTGTGGCAGATCGCCGCACACAACCCGTGGCTGTCGGTGACGCCGGTGTCGGAGTACGCGGGCGACCCGGAATGGGCCGCCGATTACCCCGACGTGACCCCGCCGCGGGGATTGCATCTGCGTCAGACCGGACGATTGGCGGAGGCGGTCACCCGCTACGGCAGCTGGGGCGACCGCCAGATTCTGGTCTGCGGTGGGCCGGAGATGACGCGGGCTACCGTGGCGGCGCTCATCGCCAAAGGAGCTCCCCCAGAACGCATTCAACACGACCCTCTGTCGGAGTGAGAAGTGACTGATCTCGAGTCCTGCGTGGTGATGGATCTGTCATCGTCGCTGACGGCGACCTTCGTTCCGGGCGCGGGCATGATCGGGACGTCGCTGTGCGACGACGGCGTGGAACTGCTCGGCCAGCGCCGGGGGGTGGCCGCCTACGTTGCCGAGCACAAGACCATGGGCCTTCCGCTGTTATATCCGTGGGCGAATCGCTTGAGCGGCAACAGCTACCAGGTGGGTGCCACGGAGGTAGCGCTCACGCCGGGGGTCGGCGGGGTGCACGCCGACGAATACGGCGCCCCCATCCACGGCACCCTGGCCGGGGATCCCGGTTGGCGGGTGAGCGCGCGATCGGCGTCGGCGTTGACCGCGGAACTGGACTTCGGGGCCCGCCCGGACCTGCTGGCGACGTTCCCGTTCCCGCACCTGTTGGAGCTGGCCATCACCCTGGCGGATCGCACCTTGACGGTGCGCACCACGGTCACCGCAACCAGCGAGACAGCGGTGCCGCTGTGCTTCGGCTTCCACCCCTACCTACACATTCCCGGCGTACCCAGGACGCAGTGGCTCATCGAGACACCGGCGATGCGGTCCCGGATCGTCGACGCACACAATCTCCCGACCGGTGCGCTCACGCCTCACCCGGTATCGACAGAGTTGTTGGGCGACACGGTGTTCGACCACGGGTTCGACGAGGTGGCACCTGGAGCGCTGTTCGCACTCTCCGGCGGCGGTCGACGCATCGAGGTGCGCTTCGACCAAGGCTATCCGGCGGCGCAGATCTACGCTCCGGCCACCGAAGACGTGGTGTGCTTCGAGCCCATGGCCGCACCTACCGACGCACTGCGCCGCGGCGGCTACGCGGTGGCCCGGTTGGGCCAGCCCGGCGTGGCCCAGTTCTCGATCCGTATCCGCTAACGGCGCGGTTGCCAGACCACCACGGCGGTGCTCTTGGGCACCACCGCGATCTCGCGACGCTGGTTGGCGCGCAACCTGTCCAGCTCCGCCGCCATCTCCTTGACCCGCGACTGCAACGCCTCGACCTGGTTGGTCAGTTCGATGATTCGCTTGATGCCGGCGAGGTTGACCCCCTCGTCATGAGAAAGCCGCTGCACCTCGCGCAGCAGGTCGACGTCGCGTTCGGAGTAACGGCGTCCGCCACCCGAGCTGCGCTGCGGACTCACCAGCCCGATCCGGTCGTAGGTGCGCAGGGTCTGCGCGTGCATCCCGGCCAGCTCGGCGGCCACCGAGATCAGGAAGGTGCGCGAACTCTCCGAGGATTTGCTCATGACCGGTTCCCCGCCCATCCGGCCCGCGGGTCGAATCCGCTGGCCTGCTCCGCAGCCGCGTACGCCTCGAGCGCCTCTTGCGCCTGACCCTCCAGATTCGGTGGGACCGCGACCTTGACGGTGACCAGCAGGTCCCCGCTGCCGCCGCCGCGTTTGGGCACACCGCGCCCGCGAACCCGCAGAATCCGGCCGTCGGCGGTTCCCTTGGGCACCCGCACGCCGACTTTGCCGTCCAGCGTCGGGACCGAGAGCGTGGTGCCCAAAGCGAGCTCGGAGAAGCTCACCGGGATGGTGACCGTCAAGTCGTCCCCGTCGCGCCCGAAGACCTTGTCCGGACGCACCCGCACCGTCACGTAGAGGTCACCCGAGGGCGCGCCGCGCAGCCCGGCCTCACCCTGGCCCGCCAGCCGAATCCGTTGGCCGTCCTCGACACCGGGGGGAATGCGTACATTGATTGTGCGGGTCCGGGCTGCCCGTCCGGTTCCGTTGCACTCCGAACACGGGTGTTCGATGATCGATCCGCTGCCACGGCAGTCGGTACACGGTTCCGAGAACCCGAACGCACCCTGATTGCTGCTGATCACCCCGGATCCGTTGCAGGAGACGCAGACTCGGGGGCTGGTGCCCGGCCGGGCGCCACTGCCGTGACAGTTGGTGCACGGCGCGGCACTGGTCAGCCGCAGCGGCATCTCGACGCCCTTGGTGGCTTCCAGGAAGCTCAACTCGGAGTCGGTCTCCAGGTCGTTGCCGCGGCGCGGCCGGCTCGGGCGTTGCTGCGCACCGCGCCCGAACAGGCCGCCGAAGAGATCACCGATGTTGGCCCCACCGGTCTGGCCGGCAGCGCCGAACAGGTCGTTGAGGTTGAATTCGTTGCCGTCGCCGCCGGTGGAGAACCGGTCGAAGTTACCGCCGCCGAAGCCACCACCGCCGTTGAAGCGCCGCCCGAACCCGCCGCCTGCGAACAGCCGGCGGGTCTCGTCGTACTCCTTGCGCTTGGCTTCATCGGACAACACGCTGTAGGCCTCGGAGACCGCCTTGAAGCGGTCTGCGGCGGCCGGGTTGTTCGGGTTGCGATCCGGATGCAGCTCGGAGGCCAACTTGCGGTAGGTGCTCTTGATCTCTTTCTCGCTGGCGTCGGAGGAGACGCCCAACTCCTTATAGAAGTCCTTTTCGACCCATTCACGCTGAGCCATGACGCGTCACCTCCTTACCTGTCAATTCTCTTCAGCAGTGTCGCCGTCGACAACCGCTCCGTCGGAACCGGCTTCCGGGACGGTGTCGACCACGCCCACCATCGCGTGCCGCAGTACCTGCTCGCCGAGCTTGTAGCCCCGTCTCAGGACGGCGCCGATCACCGAGTGCGTCCCGTCGCCCTCATGCTGGACCGCCTCATGCAGCAACGGGTCGAATTCGTCGCCCTCGGCGCCGAACGACGTCAGTCCCATTCCGGTGAGCACACCGGTCAGCTTGTCCGCCACTGCCTTCAGCGGGCCCGCTTCCAAGTCGCCGTGGCTTCGGGCGCGGTCCAGGTCGTCGAGGATCCCGAGCAATTCGGTCACCACTGCGGCCTTGGCCCGGTCGGCGATACCTTGCTGATCGCGCAGCGTCCGCTTGCGGTAGTTGGCGAAGTCCGCCTGGACTCGCTGCAGGTCGGCGGTCAGCTCGGCGACCTGATCGGCCTGGTCCTCGCTGGCGGCCGGCTCCTCCGGCGCCGGCCCACTAGGGGCCGGCCCGGAGGAACTCTCCCGCACTTCACCGGTTTCCGGGTCGATGCGCCGCTTGTCGGTGACGGTGATGGTCTCCGGAGACGATTCGCGTGAGTGTTCTTCGCTCACTTGGTGTCTCCGTCGTCGACCACCTCTGCGTCCACGACGTCGTCGTCGCTAGCGGACCCGGCGCCTTCTGCTCCAGCGGCGGCCTGCTCAGCCTGGGTGGCCTCGTAGATCGCCTGACCCAGCGCCTGCGACTCGACGCCCAGCTTCTCCATCGCCGCCTTGATGGCGCCGATGTCGGTGCCCTCCAACGCCTTCTTGGCTTCGCCGATGGCTGCGTCCACCTTGCCGAGGGTGTCCTCGGGAACCTTGGAGCCGCCCTCGGCTTCGCGCTGCTCCTTGACGAACTTCTCCGTCTGGTAGACCAGCGACTCGGCCTGGTTGCGCACGTCGGCCTCTTCGCGACGCTTGCGGTCCTCCTCGGCGTGCGCCTCGGCGTCCTTGATCATCCGGTCGATCTCCTCCTGGGACAGGCCGGAGCCCTCCTGGATCTTGATCGTGTTCTCCTTGCCGGTGCCCTTGTCCTTGGCGGTGACGTGCACGATGCCGTTGGCGTCGATATCAAAGGTGACCTCGATCTGCGGGACACCGCGCGGGGCCGGCGGGATACCGGTGAGCTCGAAAGAGCCCAGCAGCTTGTTGTGCGAGGCGATCTCGCGCTCACCCTGGAAGACCTGGATCTGGACCGACGGCTGGTTGTCGTCGGCGGTGGTGAAGGTCTCGCTGCGCTTGGTCGGGATGGTGGTGTTGCGCTCGATCAGCTTGGTCATCACGCCGCCCTTGGTCTCGATACCGAGCGACAGCGGGGTGACGTCAAGCAGCAGAACGTCTTTCACCTCACCCTTGAGCACACCGGCCTGCAGGGCGGCGCCCACGGCGACAACCTCGTCGGGGTTGACGCCCTTGTTGGGCTCCTGACCACCGGTCAGCTCCTTGACCAGCTCGGTGACCGCGGGCATCCGGGTGGAACCACCCACCAGCACCACGTGGTCGATCTCCGACACCGAGATACCGGCGTCCTTGATCACCGACTGGAACGGCTTGCGGGTGCGGTCCAGCAGATCCTGGGTGATCTTCTGGAACTCCGAACGGGTCAGCTGCTCGTCGAGGAACAGCGGGTTCTTGTCGGCGTCGACAGTGATGTAGGGCAGGTTGATCGAGGTGCTCTGCGAGCTGGACAGCTCGATCTTGGCCTTCTCGGCCGCTTCACGCAGCCGCTGCATGGCCATCTTGTCCTTGGTCAGGTCGATGCCCGAGGTGCCCTTGAACTTGTCGACCAGCCAGTCGACGACACGGTCGTCCCAGTCGTCACCACCGAGGTGGTTGTCACCGGAGGTGGCCCGCACCTCGACCACGCCCTCGCCGATCTCCAGCAGGGAGACGTCGAAGGTGCCGCCACCGAGGTCGAACACCAGGATGGTCTGTTCCTTGTGGCCCTTGTCCAGGCCGTAGGCCAGCGCAGCCGCGGTCGGCTCGTTGACGATGCGCAGCACGTTCAGCCCGGCGATCTGACCGGCTTCCTTGGTGGCCTGGCGCTGGGCGTCGTTGAAGTACGCCGGCACGGTGATCACGGCGTCGGTGATGTCCTCACCGAGGTAGGCCTCCGCGTCACGCTTGAGCTTCATCAGCACGCGGGCGCTGATCTCCTGCGCGGTGTAGTCCTTGCCGTCGATCTCGACTTTCCAGTCGCTGCCGATGTGACGCTTGACCGAGCGAATGGTGCGGTCGACGTTGGTGACCGCCTGGTTCTTGGCGGGCTGGCCGACCAGCACTTCACCATTACGGGCGAATGCGACGACCGACGGGGTCGTGCGCGAGCCCTCCGAGTTGGCTACGACGACAGGGTCGCCGCCCTCGAGCACCGAGACGCAAGAGTTGGTAGTCCCGAGGTCGATTCCGACCGCACGAGCCATTGTGATTCCTCCCTGGTAGACGATATCCCTAGTCTGAGCGGACTGCGCTCAAGGATGCCCCTTCGGCGGCTTGGCTGTCAACCCAGACTTGAGTGCTTGTGACTCAACTTGTCGAATGGGTCAACGGACCCGGTTCGCGATTTGTTCCCGAATGGCACCGCGGCAGCGAAACGGGCACCGAGGGGTTGCCCGGCGCGACGCAGTCGACTCAGCCGTCGACAACCGCCAGGATGCCCGTGGGAGCGCCGAGGGTAGCGAACGTCCGCGCGGCGGCGGTATCAATGTTCACCCGTGGTTCCGGAGGCAGCTCGCCCTGGTAGTAGGTACCGGGCCCGTACAACAGTCCGTAGCGTAGGACCACGCCGCTCGCCGCGAGCACCGCTTCTTCAAGCACTGCGACCGCATCGGCTTCCGCGCCGGGACGCATCCCCCACGCGACGCTTTGGGCGATGATCTTCGTCGCGCCCAATCCGTCCAACGCGTCGATGAGATTACGGGTGCCCTCGGATCGGATACGAGCGTTGAGCAGCGACTCCTCGGGCAGGTCGGCCAGATTGTCGGGTAGATCGGTCAACTCGTGCAGCAATACCTCAGGCGCAAAAAGTCGGACGGCCCGGGTCAGAGCCGGGCGGTCGAATACGTCGCAGACGATCGGCTGCGCACCCATTGCGGCCAGCAGGTCGGCCTTCTCGGCCGACCTCGTCATGGCGCCGACGGTATGGCCCGCTTCGACGAGCAGCGGAACCAGTCGGCTGCCGATCACACCCGAAGCACCCGCAACGAAGACGCGCTTGGTCATCCCGCGACCTTCCTCGCCAACGCGGCCAACTTGACGTCGAGTTCTTCTGCGGCTGCAAGCAGGGCAGGGTTGGGTTCGACGACCATCAACGAAGACGGTTTGACGTAGGTCAGACTGCTGCCGTTCTCCTCACCGATCAGCAGCAACTCCACCGGTGCAAACAACCCCGCGGTCAGGTCGTGGCGCAACATCGTGATCGCGATCAGCGGGTTGCCGATGATGACGCGCAACGCTTTCCGGTCGATGCCGGCCTTGGCGATCCAGCCGCCGTGATCGAAGACCGTGAACAACATGAATCCCCCAGGTCCGACGTGAGTTTGGACCTCATCGCGATAGGACTCCCAGCCGGCGAAGTCCTTCGCGATGTCGTCGATCGGGACCGGCCGGACACCGACCTCGGAGAACAAGGCGGCCGCCAATTCCTCGTAGCTCTTCGTGCTCTGGTAGCACACCCTGGCTCCGGAGAAGCGGAGCTCGCGCGGATCAGACTGCGACACGGTCCACCCCCTCGACATCGGCTTCGGTGGATCCTTCGAAGCGGTCCCGAACATGTGCACGCGGGGTGCGGTCCACCAGCAGGCTCAGCAGATCCGGCCGGCTGTAGTGACCGGCGGCATCCATCTGCGACTTCCGGGCATCGATCACCGAGAAGTCCAGGTCGGCGACGACCTCGCCCTCACCGACCAGCAGTGGCTCCCCCAGCAGCTCGCCGTGCGGAGTGACGATCGTGGTGAAGCACCCGCCCGAGATCGGGCCGATTGGGCACCCGGTGTCGGCCATGATCCGGGCCTGTTGGTCGGCATCCAGCCAGGCGGTGGCGTTGACGACGAAAGCGGCCGATTCGAGTGCGTGATTGCGCATGCTGGTCTCGATCTGGCGGGTGAACAGTTCGCCGGCAAACGATCCCGGCCACATGCCCGAGTGGATCTGCTCACCGTCGGCGATCAAGGCGTAGCGGGCCAGCGGAATGTAGTGCTCCCAGCAGGCCAGCTGGCCGACCCGCCCGACCACACTGTCGACAGCACGCAGCCCACTGCCGTCGCCCTGCCCCCAGAGCATCCGCTCGTGGTAGGTGGGCATGATCTTGCGCCGGCGCTGCAGCAGGCTTCCGTCGGCGTCGAACAGCAGCTGGGTGTTGTACAACGACCCGCCGTCACGCTCGGTGACACCGACGGACACCACCATTTCTGCCTGCCGGGCCGCGGCGCCGATCGCCTCGATCTCCGGCGAAGGGATCGTCACGGCCTGCTCCATCAGTTTGAGGTGCTCTGCGCGCATCTCGAACGGCCGTTGGACGAAAGCGAAATAGGGGTAGTACGGGATCACCGTCTCCGGAAAGGCCGCGAATTGCACTCCGCGGCGCGACAAGTGGTCGATCCTGGCCACCACCCGTTCGACGGTTCCTTCCCGGCTGTAGAGCACCGGGCTGATCTGCACGGCCGCTGCTCGAATCGTGTTCATTGCCGTGCTCCCTCGAGCCGCTCGATGATGGTGGCGTTGGCCATGCCCCCGCCCTCACACATGGTCTGCAGACCGAACCGTTTTCCGCTGTGCCGCAGCGCGTGGACCAAGGTGGTCATCAGCCGCGCGCCACTGGCGCCGAGCGGATGCCCTATCGCGATAGCACCGCCGTGGATGTTCGTCTTGGCCAGATCTGCACCGGTTCCTTCGCCCAGGCCAGCACCACGGGCGCAAACGCCTCGTTGACCTCGAACAGATCGATGTCGGACAGCGTCATCCCGGCACGGCGACCACCAGGTTTGCCTTTGCCAGTCGGCGTGCGGACGGCTCCGACGATGACGGCGTCTCGATCTCGATATTCGACCATCATGAATCCTCCCACCTGCTGAGTATCGTTCTCTATACTCAGCTATACACCCTGGGTATAGTAGGGTCAACCCAGACCGGGAGGTGAATCGAGATGAATTTCCTGCAGGGCCCGCTGGCGGATCGCGATGGCTGGTCGGCGATCGGCGAGTGCCCGGTCGAAAAAACCATGGCCGCGGTGGGTACCAAGTCAGCAATGCTGATCATGCGCGAGGCCTACTACGGCACCACCCGGTTCGATGACTTTGCACACCGGGTCGGCATCACCAAGGCCGCCACCGCAACACGGCTCACGGAACTCGTCGATCTCGGATTGCTGGCCCGTCGGCCCTACCGTGAGCCCGGCCAGCGCAGCCGCGACGAATACGTCCTGACCGAGGCCGGCACCGACTTCATGCCCGTGGTCTGGGCCATGTTCCAGTGGGGGCAACGTCACCTGCCCAACCGTGACCGGCTACGCCTGACGCATCTGGCCTGCGGCGCGGACGCGCAGGTCGAGATCCGCTGCACCGAAGGTCACCGCGTCGAGCCTGGCGACCTGGGTGCACGGCTGGTCACATCGAAGGCATCACGTCCTGAATGACACCCGGGCTCTGGATCACAGGGTCGCCGGAATGCGCCGGAAGCCGTGCAGGGTGGCCAGCCCGCGCGGCGTGGGCGGGCCGTCGAGCCGCAGATCGGGGAACCGCTCGAACAGCGCCTGCAGCGCGATGGTGGCTTCCATACGGGCCAGGTTGGCGCCGAGGCAGGCGTGGATCCCGCTGCTGAACGACAGATGCTCTTTGGCGTTGGCCCGCGTGACATCGAAGCGGCCGGGATCGTGGAAAACGCCGGGGTCGCGATTGGCGCCGCCCAGCAGGAGCGCCACCGTTTCGCCGGCAGCGAGGTGGTACCCGGCAAGCTCGAGGTCGCCGAGGGCGTTGCGCGACGTCATCTGCACCGGGCTGTCGAAGCGCAACACCTCCTCGACCGCGCCCGGCCACAGCGGAGGATCCTCGCGCAACTTCGTCAACTGTTCGCGGTGGCGCAGCAACAGCACGATCGCGTTGCCGATCAGATTGATGGTGGTCTCGAAACCGGCCCCGGCGAGCAGCAATGCCGTCACGCCCAGTTCGCGTCGGTCGAGGTCCCCGTCGCGGATGATCTGGCTGTAGATGTCGCCACCGGGGTTGGTGCGCAACCGTTCGATGTGGTCGCTGAATTCGTGATCGTTTTCCCGCAAGGACTGCATGGCACCCCGAAACGTTTTCCAGGACACCCCGATATCGAGCAACGGTGCACCACGATCACCCCGGTCGAGCATCTGCGGGCGCTGCTCCTCGGGGATTCCGAGAATCTCGGCGATGATCAAAGCCGGCAGGGGCCCGGCGAAATCGGCGATCAGATCCGGATGCGCTGCCGATTCCACCCGATCCAGCAGTTCATCGGTGATCTCGACGATCCGGGCCCGCAACCTGTCGATCGCACGGGGCGTGAACGCGCGCACCACCGCACGCCGATAGCGCGTGTGGTCGGGCGGATCGACCGCCAGCATCGAGGGGGGCTCCGCCGGATTCGGCAGCCGGGGATCTGTCAGGTCGATCATCCAGCGCACCGTCTTAGGCAGATTCATATTGACCGGGTTAGTCGCTCCGAACCTGTCGTCGCGCAGGATTGCTCGGCACAACTCGTGGTCGGCGGTCACCGCAGCGAACGGCGTGCGCGTCAGTCGGCCACGGGCACGGATCTGTTCGGTCAGCGGTTCGGGGTCGCCGCCACGCAGTGGCCCGAGGAGCAAGCGTGCCATCGGGTCGCCGCGCCGCGCCTGCACCGCAAGAAGCGCCCGCGGAAACCCCTGCAGCAGTGCCCACCGAAGCCACAGACCTGGTCTCATCGCGGCGCACCTGCCGTCGGCAACACAAACGCCGACCCTGCGGCGACCGTTGCCAGGTGCCGCATCAGCAGTGCTTCTGGAATCAGGCCGGTGGCACGACTAGCGGTGGCGCTGAGCACGGCGGGGCGTGCGTTGACGACTTTTCCGAACCACGCCGACTCCCGGACCAGCGGCGCAACCCGTGGGCGCCGGAACGCGACGAACCGGGCGAAGGCGGTGGGCAGATCGGGTGCCTGATCGACGAACTCGGCCAGGATGGCGGCGTCTTCCAGCCCCTGGCAGCCACCCTGCCCGAGATGCGGACGCATGGGATGGGCCGCGTCACCGACCAACACGATCGGGCCGCGCGCCCAGTGCCGAATGGGCGCGCGATCGTAGAGGTCGTCGCGCAACACGTCGCCGGGCGAGGTCGCGGCGAGAATGCTCGGGATGGGCTCGCACCAAGGGGCGAACTTGGCTCGCAGGTAGGCCAGTTCCCCCTCGGGCGCTCGTTGTCCCTCGGGGACCCGCTCGGTGGCAAACCAGTAGGTCAGATCCGGCCCCATCGGCACATGCCCGGTTTCGACTCCGGGACCCATCGTCTCGCCCGCCAGGTCAGGATCCAGCGCGTAGGCGGCGATTCCACGCCATGCGGTGTAGCCGACATAGCGCCGGCGCAGCGGGCCGTTGAGGTGGCGAGCCAGAACCGAGTGGATGCCGTCGGCGCCGACGACGGCATCGAATTCATCTGCCGTTCCATCCGAGAGTTGCAGCGCCACAACGTCTCCCGCCATAGCCACGTCGGTGGCGGCGAGCCCGTAGTGCAGCCTGCCCGCGGCCAGCGCTTCGGCGAGGATGTCGCGAAGCACCGAGCGCTGCACCACCACGAGCGGTTCACCGAGTGCCCGGACCATCCGCTCTGGCGCCGGGTGGCGTAGCCACGATCCGTCGTGCCAGCGCGCCGCCCCCGCGGTGATCCGGCCGCCCGCCGCTCGGACGGCATCTCCGAGGCCGAGCTGGTCCAGGGCGGCCAGCGCATTGGGCCAGATGCTGATCCCCGCACCCGATGAGGTGTCGGTCCGTTGTTCGACAACGGTGACCTCGTGTCCGCGGCGCTGCAGTCCCACCGCGGTCGCCAGCCCGGCGATGCCGGCCCCCACCACCGCGATCCGCTTGCTCATCGGGACTCACCGCCTACCTCATAGATCGGATTTCCTTGCGGCCCTTTGATTCTGGCGACGTGGGGCATCGCCGCGGCGACCTCGTGCGCATCTGCGACTGGCGCGGGTCGATCAGCCATAACCGCAACCGTAGTCACCCGTCGAACTGCAGGCGTTCGATCCGCTCGACGGTGCCCCACGGACCGGTGGTTTCACGTCGTGAGCTGCCGCGTCATTGACCGGGGCATCATCGGGTTCTTCTTCGAGAACACCCTCGACGACATCGGCAATTGGTTCAGCTCGCTATAGCGAATTAGCAGGGCCTGAGCGCCGTGGGCATTGGTCCTGACCAGCAACCCCGGTGCGTTACCCTCGCACCGATGCCACTTTCCCCCGACCCGCACCCGATTTCCTCGGCTGCGCTGACCCGTGAGAACGAGGGCTACCACAAGGACCTCGCCCCACGACAGCTGCAGATGATCGCCCTAGGCGGTGCCATCGGGACCGGGTTGTTCCTTGGCGCAGGCGGCCGGCTCGCCTCGGCCGGGCCGGGCCTTTTCGTCGTCTACGCGGTCTGTGGCGCCTTTGCCTTCCTGATCCTGCGCGCACTGGGCGAGTTGGTGCTGCACAGACCGTCGCCGGGATCGTTCGTCTCCTACGCGCGTGAGTTCTTCGGGGAGAAAACCGCCTACGTCGCGGGATGGTTGTACTTCCTGAACTGGTCGATGACCGGCATCGTCGACACCACCGCGATCGCCAGCTACTTCCACTATTGGCACCTATTCGCGGTGATCCCGCAATGGACGCTGGCCTTGATCGCCCTGTTGGCCGTGCTGTCGATGAACCTGATCTCGGTGAAGCTCTTCGGTGAGCTGGAATTCTGGGCAGCGCTGATCAAGGTCCTCGCGCTGATGACGTTCCTGGTGGTGGGAACCATCTTCCTCGGCGGCCGCTACCAGGTCGACGGCCAAGAAACCGGCCTGCATCTCTTGACCCAGAACGGCGGATTCCTGCCTACCGGCCTGCTCCCGCTGGTGTTGGTGACCTCCGGGGTGGTGTTCTCCTACGCCGGGGTCGAACTGGTCGGCACCGCCGCCGGCGAAACCCCCAACCCCGAGAAGGTCATGCCACGGGCGATCAACTCGGTGGTGGCCCGCATCGGGATCTTCTACGTGGGATCGGTAGTCCTGTTGGCGCTGCTGCTGCCCTACACCGCTTTCAAGGAGCACCAGAGCCCGTTCGTCACGTTCTTCTCCAAGGTCGGCTTCACCGGCGCGGGCAGCCTGATGAACCTGGTGGTGCTGACCGCCGCGTTCTCCAGCCTCAATGCCGGGCTGTATTCCACCGGGCGGATCCTGCGCTCGATGGCGGTCAACGGCAGCGGTCCCGCGTTCACCGCCAAGATCTCGAAGAACGGGGTGCCCTACGGTGGCATCCTGCTGACCAGTGGCGTCGGCCTGCTAGGCGTCGCCCTCAACGCACTGCGCCCCGGACAGGCCTTCGAAATCGTGCTCAACATCGCCGCGGTCGGAGTCATGGCGGCGTGGGCCACGATCGTGGCCTGCCAGTTGCGGTTGCTCCGGCTGGCCAATGCCGGGGTGCTCAAACGGCCGTCATTCCGGATGCCGCTGGCTCCCTACAGCGGATATGTGACCTTGGTGTTCCTGGCCGGCGTGCTGGTCCTGATGTTGTTCGATCAGCGCAGCGGTCCGTTCGTGCGGGGAGTGCTGCTGATCGGCACACCGGCATTGATCGTCGGCTGGTATCTGGTGCGCGGCCGGGTGCAGGCCGCGGCCGCGCTCGCCGAGACGCCTCCCGTGCAGACACCGGCTGCGGCCCTGCAGCCGGACCAGGACGAGTAGAAGGCCGGAAAAACCTATGGCCCGCAACCGTTACGCAGCCGAGCCCCCGCTGTATGGAATGGTGCTGGTCTTCTGCGCCATCGCGATCGTGGCCGTCACCGCCTACCTGCACGCCGGTTGGTGGTCGCTGGTGGGCTACGCGCTCGCCGCGGTCACTGCCGTGGCGGGTGCGGTGCTGGCCTTCCGTGACTTTTCCTGACCGCGGGCTCCTCACCCGAACGACGTGCGCCGCACCGGCAGTACCGCGCGTCACTACAGCCACTGATGTCACGGGTTGCGTACGCTGGCCGCAACATACGTCAGCGGGGGAATCAGTGCAGGTACCAGACCAGGCGACGCGCAGGACGGCCGGAAAGCTGACGCTGGTGGCCGCGCTGCTGCTGACCGGTTGCAGCAGCACCGTCGACGGCCATCCGACCGCCGCGCCCGGCGGGGGACCGCCGGAGCCGTCGTTCCGGCCACCGCGTACCAGTACCGCGCCGCCGAGTCCATCGAGTCCGACCAGTCCGACCAAGCCCGCCACCCCGAGCCGGCCGGCCGACGCCATCCCGTTGCCGCCCGACGACAACGGCTACGTCTTCATCGAGACGAAATCCGGCCGGACCCGCTGCCAGATCTCCTCACCCCAGGTCGACTGTGAAGCGCAGTTCACCAATACGCCCCTCAAGGACGGCCAGCACGCCAACGGCGTCAGTGTCAGCGCCGACGGCACTGTGCAGTGGGTGCTGGGCAACCTGGGCGATATCCCGGTCGTCACCATCGATTACCTGACTTACCAGGCGCAAGGCTGGACGATCAACGCCGATATCAACGGCACGCGGTTCACCAACGACCGCACCGGTCACGGCATGCTGGTCAGCATCGACAACATCGATACCTTCTGACTTCTCGCTGATTTCTCGCCCCAGTCGCCGGTCAGCACTTTCCGATACGATCGGTGAAATGGCGCGCTTCGGATCTTCGGACGGTTCCGGCAAACCCAGCGAGGACCAAACTCGGTCCATGCCCTACGGTCACCGCGGCCCGCAACCACCCGGCCCTCCCCCGGCACCGTTCGGGCCCGCCAACCCGGGGCGCGGCCCCGACTACCCACCCGGCAACGCCCCGACCCAATACGCCTCGTACCAAGCTTTCGACGAGCCGACCGACCCGCAGGGCACCGACTTCACCGCGGTGTCGGACACTCCGTGGTTTCGCCGCCGATCGGTGCTGATCGCCTGGTTCGGGCTTATCGCAGTGATGCTCGCGCTGGTGGTCTGGGGAATCATCCAGCTGACCAGCCGTGGACCCGGCGGTGGCACCACCCCGGCAACCAGCTCGTCAAGTACCACCAGCTCCACGAGCAGCACTACCACCAGCAGCACGAGCAGCTCCTCCAGTGCGCCCAGCACCACTGCGCCGACGGCGGCCCCGCCCCGGCAGGCCCCGCCGCAGCAGCCGCCGGCGCAGCAGGCACCGCCCGCAAGCGAGTCCCCACGCCGCCGCCTCCCGCACCTGCCGTCGGTGATCACGATCCCGCCCATCCCCAAGGTGCCGGAGCTGCCGACGGTGATCACACTGCCGCCGCGGCGCTAGATCCCCGCCCCGGTACTCTCGCCGCATGCGATCACCGCGCACGCCAGCTTGGCTCGGGATTGACGTGGTAGCAGTGTTGATCTTCTGCGCTCTTGGCCGGCGCAGCCACGACGAGGGCATCACTCTCAGCGGCCTGGCGACCACTGCTTGGCCGTTTCTGAGTGGCACCGCGCTGGGCTGGCTGGTGTCGCGCGGCTGGCGCAGGCCCACCGCGCTCTGGCCCACCGGGGTGGCGGTCTGGATCTCGACGGTGCTCGTCGGCATGCTTTTGCGCGAAGCGACCTCCGCCGGCGTGGCCACCAGCTTCGTCCTGGTCGCCTCGACGGTCACCGCCGTGTTCCTGCTCGGTTGGCGAGCTGTCGTCGAGTTTGTC
>NZ_JRMM01000075.1:0-20353 GCF_000972905.1 Mycobacterium sp. UM_Kg27 | reverse complement strand
TGTGTATAAGAGACAGGCCTACGCCGAGCGGATGGCACCCGTGCTGGCTGCCGAGAAGGCGTCCTGGGCGCCGGCGGCCGGTCCGGCGATGATCGAGCCGCTGCGCTCCCTGTTCGAGCCGATCATGGCCCGCAGCAACGAGATCTGCGACGGTATCGGCTACCCGGTGGAGCTGGTGCTGGACGGGGAGGGCCACACCGAGACGGTGGTGCTGGACTTCCCCAAACGGATGGTGCGCGAGCCGATTCCCGGCGAGAAGTTCCGTTACGGCTTCGGCATTCCACCCGAACTGGTGCGGACCGTGCTGCGCGACGGCGAACCGGACTGGGTCAACACCATCTTCTTGTCCACCCGGTTCAGGGCGTGGCGGGTCGGCGGTTACAACGAATACCTGTACACCTTCTTCAAGTGCCTCACCGAGGACCGGATCGTTTACGCCGAAGGCTGGTTCGGCGAGAGCCACGACGACTCGGCGACCATCACCCTGGGCGACTGGCAGGTTCAGCGTCGCTGCCCGCACATGAAGGCCGACCTGTCGAAGTTCGGAGTGGTCGAGGGCGACATTCTGACCTGTAATCAGCACGGCTGGGAATGGGATCTCAAGTCCGGCCGCTGCCTGACCGCCAAGGGCCACGAATTGCGTTGCGAGAAGCTGTGACCGGCGGCTCCTACGACGACGGATTGGTCGTCCTGGATCGCCGGGCGATCACGTTGCGCCGCTATCACTTTCCCTCCGGTACTGCGAAGGTGATCCCGCTGTCGGCGATCCGCGGTTACCGCGCAGAGCCGCTGGGCATGCTGACCCACCGGTTCCGGATCTGGGGCAGCTCGGATCTGCGGCGCTGGCTGCCGCTGGACATCAAGCGCCCGACGCGGTCCGCCCTGATCACCCTGGAGCTGCACGGCGACCCGTGGCCGCAGCCGGCATTCACCCCGGCGGACCCGGACACGTTCCGGGCACTGCTCGACGAGCTGCTGGCGGCGCAGCGGTAATCGCCGCCCGCCGTGTCGCTCAGCGGTCGGCCAACACCTGGTGTGCGGCGTTGTAGCCCGGGATGAACGTGATCCCCGGCCCGCCATGACAACCCGCGCTCCCCAGATACAGTCCGGCCACCGGTAACGGCTGGCCGAGAAAGCCGCGCGGCCCGGGCCGGTTCGGGCCGATCTGGTCGGGATTGAGCAAGCCGTGGCAGTAGTCGCCGCCGGGCGCACCGAACATGGTTCCCATATGCCGCGGGGTGAAGGTGGTGTGCCGAGTGATGCTGCGCTCGAAATTCGGTGCCAGCCTGGTGATCTTGTCGATCACCCGCTGCCCCATCTCGACCTTCATCTCGCCGTAGTTGCCGTCTCCCTCGATGGGGAACCACAGCGCGAACGCCGACGCGGCGTGCTTGCCCGGCGGGGCCAGCTCGGGATCGTGCAGCGACGGGATCTGCAGCACCACGGTCGGATCGGCCGGGACGATACCGCGACGCGCCTCCTCCCACTGCTGCTGCACCTCTTCGGGCGTGCAGAAGATTCCCAGCGAAGCCTGCATGGCGGGGTTGTTGAGCGCCTCGTAGGGCGCGGTGAACACCGGCGCCTCGTCCAGCGCGAAATGCATCTGCAGGTAGCTGCCGCGATGGTCGGTGCGGGCGTAGCGGGCGCGCACATCCTCGGGGACCGAAGCCGCGTCGAGCAGTGCGGTGACGGTGATGTCGGGGGCGATCGCCGACACCACCACCGGTGCGTGCACGGTGTCGCCTGCTTCGGTGCGCACTCCGGCCACCGCCCCATCGGCGACCAGGATCTCCGCGACCGCGGCGCGCAGCCGCAGCTGTCCGCCCAGGCCGGTGAAGGTGTCGCACAGGTGCCCGGTGAGTGCGCCGATTCCGCCGCGCAACTTTTTCATCAGCACGGTGTTCTCGTCGGGCACACCCAGGCCGAAGGCCAGCGCCGCGGCACTGCCCGGGGTGGCGGGCCCGCGGTAGAGCGTGTTGACGGCCAACACGGTGAAGGAGCCGCGCAGCGCCGCGTGCTTCTCCCGGTCGGGCAGGTAACGATCCAGCACCTCGGTGACCGAGCCGAACAGCATGTCGTCAATAGCTGATCGCTCGAATTCATTTGCGGCGCAAGCATACATCTCGTCGAGCGATTTCGGCGCCCGACCCGCCTCGAAGCGGCCCAGCGCCCGGGTGGGCGCCTGACTCCAGGCCAGCAGGCCGGCCATGCCGTTGACCGCCTCGGCACCGTGCACCTCACTGAGGTGGGTGAACAGCTTCATCGGGTCGGTGTACTGGATCAGCGGGTCGTCGCCGACGCCGCGCATCGCCACCGACATGACCTCGAGGTCGATGCTCTCCAGTCCGTCGAGGCCCAGCTCCGCGCTGACCGCGGCCGACGTGGGGAACTGCACCGAGCCGGCGATCTCGAACCGATAGCCGTCGAACAGTTCGACCGTGGACGCCATCCCGCCGGCGTAGCGCCCGGCCTCCAGGCACACCGTGCGCAGTCCGGCGCGCTGCAGGATGAGCGCCGCGGCCAGGCCGTTGTGTCCGGCGCCAATGACGATCGCGTCGTAATCGGTCATCCATGGGCCCCTTCCCGCTTTCGGGGAACGCTGGCACGCGCGGATAGTTTTGTCAATATTGACGTAACTAGGGATCGGCCAGCGAGTCCAGCGCGGTACGGCACATTCGGGCCAGCTCGGCCAGCGAGCGGTCCGCACCCAGCATCCAGACCTCCATCGCGGCGAACACCGCAGCCGCGATGCAGCGAGACGTTACGGCCACGCGCAGGGGATCGGGCGCTGCATTGGACCCCGTGGCCCGCAGCCGCTCGGCGACCGCGTCCGCGAAATCGGTCTCCACCTGCCGGATATGGCGCACGATCCGCTCCGGATCGAGTTCCTCGGCACGCAGCGCGGCGATACGGGTCACCGCCTCGACGTCGTAGGGGAACGCGAAGATCGCCGCCTGGACCGCCTCGATCATCGGCTCGGCCGGCGGGCGGGCGGCCAGTGCGCTGCGGAACCACTGCAGTCCGGCGTCGTAATCGGCGAACAGCAGGTCGTGCTTGGAGGTGAAATGCCGATAGAAGGTCCGCAGGGACACCCCGGCGTCGGCGGCGATCTGCTCGGCGGAGGTGTCCTCCACGCCCTGCGCCAGGAAACGGACCAGTGCGGCCTGGCGCAACGCCTCGCGGGTGCGTTCGCTGCGGGCGGTCTGGGGCGCTCTGGGCATGCCGGTAAACGTACCCCAGCACCGGCGCACCAAAATTGTCATTATTGACAAAACTTGCAGCGCGTGATGAGACTGGCCGCATGACCTCGCTCATCGTGCATGCAGTGCTCGGCCTGGCGACCATCTGGTGGATCGTGGCGTCCAACCGCGCGGTCTTCGCGAAACCCGCTGCGGGCGGCGCCTTCTCACCCCTGGAGCTGGTGTACTACGCGATCGGCCTCGCCTCGATCGTGCTGGGCTGGTACTTCAACATCCGATTCGTCCAGGAGTATGCGCAGGGCCCCAACCACAATCCGATCTGGGGGCCGGGCAGCTGGACGCAGTACATCCAGCTGATGTTCACCAACCCGGCTGCCGGCTCGGCCAGCCAGGACTACACGATCATCAACGTCGTCCTGCTGCCGCTGTTCACCATCGTCGACGGCTATCGCCGTGGGCTGCGGCGCCCGTGGCTGTACTTCGTGTCGAGTCTGTTCACCAGCTGCGCGTTCGCCTACGCCTTCTACTTCGCCACCATCGAGCGCCAGCACCGGCATGCCAAGGCTGCGGCCTAGCGGCCGGCGACCCCGACCTCGCGCGCGGCGCCAGATATGATGTTGACCCGCAGCGACCGGCTCCGCCGGCGTTGCGATCACCGCTAAGCTGGGCCGCGTCGAGGAGGAGGAATGTCGTGGCCAAGCCGGTGGCGGCGCGCGGCTCCGCACGCGAGCGGGTGCTGCAGGCGGCCTTGGACCTGTTCATCGAGCACAGCATCGGTGGCACATCCATGCAGATGATCGCCGACCGGCTGGGCGTGAGCAAACCCGCTGTCTACTACCAGTTCCGGTCCCGCGATGACATCGTCGTCGCGCTGGTGGAACCGATGTTCGACGACATCGTCCGGGTCATCAAGATCGCCGAGGCCATGCCGACCCGGCAGGGCCAGCGCGACGTGACCGTCAGTGGCGTCGTCGAGCTCGCCGTCCGCTACCGGCGGCTCGCCTTCCTGTTCTACGACCGCGGCATGGAGCACGCGGTGCGGGCCCGCGACGACTTCATGGCCGTCAGCGACGCCGCGGCGGCCATCCTTCGGGGCCCGGATCCCGATGCCAGAACTCGGGTGATCACTACCACCCTGATGGCTGGAGCCTTCACCGCGGCAGCCGACCCAGAACTGGCAGACATCGCCGACGAACAGCTGCACGAGATCCTGCTGGACACGGCACGGCAGATCATGGCGTTACTGACCTAACGGGTCAGGTCCAGTTCCACACCCCCATGTCGGCAGCGGGGTACTGCGCGCACACGTCGGTGGCCCGGGCAGCGACCCCGTGGTTGTTGAAGAACAACTTGGCCCAGTTCGGCCACGCGAAAGCGAGCTTCTCGTAGTAGATGTCGGTGGCCAGGTTCTCCGAGTAGGCGCGACGGCCCGGGTAGTCCATGGAGTAGAACCAGTGAATCCGGTCCTGCACCGCCTCATGGACCTGCGGGGACTTGTTGTTGTAGTCGATCATGTAGCGCTCGTAATAGACCGGCGCGACATCGCGGGCGGCCGCCATGATCTGTTCGGCGGTACAGGTGGTGTGCAGCATCCGGTTGGGAATCGGAAAGTTCTCCGTGGCATCCGCCGACGCAGTCCCCGCCGCGGCCATTCCGGTCAGCAGCCCTACCGCCAGAGCCCAGCTCCTGCGGTTCATCGAATGCCTCCAGCCTGTTCCAGAATGATCAGCTTGTCGGGGCAGTAGGTGCTCAGCGCCGTACCCACGAATTGCCAGGCCTGCTGGGAGTCGACACCTTTGATGTTCTTGCTGACGAACGCCGCCGACTCGAAGGCGTCATGGTCGACGTCGTTGGTCAACCGTTTACAGGTGAGTTTGCCGATCCAGGCGTTGTAGTCGCGCGCCCCGTAGATGCCGTAGCCGTGCAATCGGCCGGCGAAGTCGGTGTCGACATCGGCGTGCGCGGGCACCGCGAGAAGGAGCGCCGCCGGTATCCCTGACAAGGCGCCTACCACTGCGGCCCTCATCGCCAACCTCCCCGATGCGCTCCACCGCCGGACCCCACGAGCTCGTCGCTAGGGTTGCGCTGCAACGGCGCCGGCCAGGGTGCGGGCTTGGGACGCAGTCGCGGCACCTGCGGCCACCAGAACCATTTACCGAGCAGAGTCGCGATCGACGGCGTCATGAACGAGCGGATGATCAGGGTGTCGAGCAGCAGCCCCAAGCCGATGGTGGTGCCCACCTGACCGATCACGCGCAGTTCGCTGATCGCCATCGTCATCATGGTGAAGGCGAACACCAGTCCCGCGGCGGTCACCACCGAGCCGCTGCCGCCCATCGCCCGGATCATGCCCGTGTGCAGACCGGCGTGGATCTCCTCGCGCAGGCGGGAAACCAGCAACAGGTTGTAATCGGCACCCACCGCCAACAGGATGATCACCGCCATCGCCATCACCATCCAGTGCACCTGCAGCCCGATGATGTTCTGCCACAGCAGCACTGACAGTCCGAAGGCGCTGCCGAGTGATACCACCACGGTGCCCACGATCACCAGCGCCGCCACCACGGCACGGGTGATGATCAGCATGATGATGAAGATCAGGCACAACGCCGCGACGCCCGCGATCATCAGGTCGTAATTGGAGCCCTCCTGCATGTCTTTGAACATCGCGGCGGTACCGCCGACGTAGATCTTCGAGCCCTCCCAGGGGGTGGTCTTGATGGCTTCCTTGGCAGCGAGCTTGATCGCGTCGATGTGCTTGATGCCGTCTGCGCTCAGTGGATCGCCCTCGTGGTTGACGATGAACCGCACGGCACGCCCGTCCGGCGACACGAAACTCTTCATGCCGCGCTGGAACTCGGCGTTGTCGAAGATCTCCGGCGGCAGGTAGAACGAGTCGTCGTTGCGGGCCTTGTCAAAGGCCTCCCCCATCGCGGCGGGATCCCCTTGGGCTTCCTGCGCCTGCTTGGCCAGTCCGCTCTGGGTGGCGTAGGTGGCCTGCATCATCGCCTTGGCGTTCGTCATCATCTGGATCATCGGCGGCATCAGCGTGAGCATCTGCGGCAGTTGCGCCGCCATCGCGTCCATGTCCGGAACGATCTGCTTGAAGTTGTCGGTCATGGTGTCGACACCATCCATGGCATCGAAGACCGACCGCAGCGAGTGGCAGACCGGAATATCGAAACAGTGTGGTTCCCAATAGAAGTAGCTGCGCATCGGCCGGAAGAAGTCGTCGAAGTCGGCGATCTTGTCGCGCAGTTCTTCGATGTCGTCGACCATCAGGTGCATCTTGCCGACCATGCGTCCCATGGTGGCGTTCATCTCCTCCATGAGCTCGATCATCTTCGTCATGGTGTCGATGTTGACCTGCATATCCTCTGCTTGCGCCAGCATGTCCGCCGCGCGATCCTCGTTGAACTTGCGGGTCATGTCCTGGCTGACGGCCTGCATGCCGAGCATGTAGCCGAAGGTGGAGTGTTCCATCGGAATACCCTGCGGCCGGGTTATGGACATGACGCGCGAGACACCCTCTACCCCGGTGACCCGCTTGGCGATTCGCTCGATCACCAGAAAGTCCCCGGAGTTTCGAATGTCGTGGTCTGTTTCGATCATGAGCATCTCGGGGTTCATCCGCGCGGAGGGAAAGTGCCGGTCCGACGCCAGGAACCCCTGGTTGGCGGGTAGATCCGCGGGCATGTAGGCGCGGTCGTTGTAGCCGGGCTTGTACCAGGGCAGGGCGAGGATGCCGACCAGCGCGGCCGCAGTCGCGGCGATCAGAATCGGCCCTGGCCAACGGCTCACGGCCGCACCGATTTTGCGCCAGCCGCGTCCCCTGTTGGCTCGCTTGGGTTCCAGCAGCGTGCCGAACCGCCCCGCCACCGCGATGACGGCGGACCCCATCGTCAGCGAGGTGATGACGACGATGGTCATGCCGATCCCCAGCGGAATCCCCAACGACTGGAAGTAGGGCAACCGGGTGAAGTGCAGGCACAACGTGGCGCCCGCAATCGTCATGCCCGAGCCGAGCACCACATGCGCCGTGCTGCGAAACATGGTGTAGTACGCCTGTTCCCGGTCCTCGCCCGCGCTGCGCGCTTCCTGATATCGGCCGATCAGGAAGATCGCGTAGTCGGTGGCTGCCGCGATGGCCAGTGTCACCAACAGACTGGTGGCGAAGGGCGACAGGCCGATCAGACCGTGATAGCCCAGGAACGCCACGATGCCCCGGGCCGACGCCAGCCCGGTCACCACCATCGCCAGCGCCAGCGCCACGGTGGTGATGGATCGGTAGACCGTCAGCATCATGGTGATGATGACGACGAACGTCAGAGACTCGATCATGTGCATGCTGCGGGTGCCGGCCTTGTCCTGATCGGCCGCCAGCGCCGCACCGCCGGTCACATACGCCTTCACACCCGGTGGCGCGGTGACACTGTCTACTGCTTGGTTGACCGCTCTGACCGATTCGTTGGCCAGCGCCTCACCCTGGTTTCCCGCGGTATAGATCTGCACGTACGCGCTCTTGCCGTCCGGGCTCTGGGCTCCGGCGGCGGTCAGGCGATCACCCCAGAAATCCTGGATGTGCTCGACATGGGTGGTGTCGGCCTTGAGCTTGGCGATGATCTGGTCGTAGTAATGGTGCGCATCGGCACCCAGCGGCTCGTCGCCCTCGAGGACCAGCATGACCGAGCTGTTGGAGGTGAACTCCTTGAACACCTCGCCTTGGCGTTTGACTGCGATCATCGAGGGCGCGTCGTCCGGGGTCATCTGGACCGCGGCCATTTCGGCGACCTTCTCCAGCTGGGGGACGGTCACGTTCGCGAGAACGATGATCCCGATCCAGCCCAGCATGATCGGAATAGCAAGGCGCCGGATCCATTTCGCGATCACGCCCGGCTTGGCGTAGTCAGCGGCAACCGCGGGGATGGTCTCGGTGGGCGCCTCGGGCGGGAAGTTGTCCGTAGAAGTGCTCATGCAGATTTCACCAAGCAGAAGGTCAGGGCGCTGACGCCGGTGGCGGTTCTCTCGTCTTTGAGCTCGTTGTCGATGCTGATGCGGCAACCCAGGGTGGAGCCTTTGCCCTGCGCGTAGAGGTTCGGCGATACCGCGGACAGCGTGGTGCTCAGGGTCACCGACCAGGGCAGTGTGGCGGCGTCGACGTGCTGGGGCCTGCTGTCGAGGTCGAGGTATCTGATGTCGGCAGTCGCGCCGGGTTCACCGAAGACCTCGTAGGTGACGACCTTCGGGTTGTACGGCTTGGTGTCGTCGACCTTGGTGCTGATGAGGTTGGAACTCTCGCCGCCGAAGTAGGTGCGCAGCCGCAGCACGGTCAGCGTCCCGAGCACCACCACCACCACCATGAGCAGCGGCATCCACGCCCGCCGCAGCGCCTTCATCGAATGGACCCGGTCTGGCCGCCGGCCTTGCTGACCACTACCAGGACATGGGTGTCGGCCGCGAACCGATTCGCGGTGGCGCCCAGTTCGGCGATCGCATCGAACAACGGGTGGTCACCGGCCACGATCTCCGGCGCGTCAACCACATAAGCCGTGACGCCCGGGGACAACGTGGCCTGATCGGAGCGGGAAAGCCTGTGCACCTGTGGGTTCAGCATCGGCGACGCCCTTTCTGTCCAGATCTGCGGTTAAGCGTGACGGAAAGCCAAGTTATACGATCAGTAAAGTACAATCAAGCAATCGGTCAGCACAACCGTGCGGCGTGGCTCACGTCCGTGAACGGTCGACTCCGACAGCTGGGAGACATGGGAGTGGCGAAGACGATGGCGCCGCGGGGATTCGCGCGGGAGCGCGTATTAGAGGCCGCGCAAGGACTGTTCGCCGAGCATGGGGTGAGCGGTACCTCGCTGCAGATGATCGCCGACCGATTGGGCGTCAACAAGTCCGCGGTGTACTACCAATTCCACTGCAAGGACGACATCGTGGTCGAGGTGTTTCGCCCGGTGTTCGAGGACATCGCCCGGGTGGTCGCTATCGTCGAGGCCATCGACTCCCGCGAGGTTCAGCGCGAGGCCGCCATCAGCGGCATCATCGAACTGGCGGTGCGGCACCGTCGCACCACGGCCCTGGTCCACACCGATCCCGCCGTGGTGGGAGTCGTCGAGGCCATCGGAGACTTCCGGGACGCCTCCCGGCGCTTGCAGACCATCCTGGCGGGACCACAGCCCGACCCGGCCACCCTCATCGCGATCGCGGTCCTGGTGCCCGGAATTCTCGGCGCGGCAGCCGATCCCGCGGTGTCGGACATCCCCAACGAAGAACTGCACCGGATGCTGTTGGACTGCTCGCGGCGGCTCTTCGCCACCTGACGCGGATGCCGGTCAGGAGCCGGACGGCTCCAGCACCTCCACGCCGACGTAGGGCACCAGCGCCTGCGGCACCCGCACACTGCCGTCGGGCTGCTGGTGGTTCTCCAGGATCGCCACCAGCCACCGGGTGGTGGCCAGGGTGCCGTTGAGCGTGGCCGCGGTCTGCGGCTTGCCGTTCTCGTCGCGATAGCGGGTGGCCAGCCTGCGCGCCTGGAAGGTGGTGCAGTTCGACGTCGACGTCAGCTCCCGGTAGGTGCCCTGGGAGGGCACCCACGCCTCACAGTCGTATTTGCGGGCGGCCGAGGACCCGAGATCGCCTGCGGCCACGTCGATCACCCGGTAGGGCACCTCGATGCGGGCCAGCATCTCGCGCTGCCAGCCGAGCAGCCGGTCGTGTTCGGCTTCGGCGTCCTCGGGCCGGCAGTAGACGAACCCCTCGACCTTGTCGAACTGATGCACCCGAATGATGCCGCGGGTGTCCTTGCCGTAGCTGCCGGCCTCCCGGCGGAAGCACGACGACCACCCCGCGTAGCGCAGCGGCCCGCCCGACAGGTCGAGGATCTCGTCGGAGTGGTAGCCCGCCAGCGGCACCTCGGAGGTGCCCACCAGATAGAGGTCGTCGGCCTCGAGTCGGTACACCTCGTCGGCGTGCGCACCCAGAAATCCGGTGCCGGACATGACTTCGGGACGGACCAGCGACGGCGTGATCATCGGGGTGAACCCGTTGTCGACGGCCAGTCGCACGGCCAGCTGCAACAGACCCAGCTGCAGCAGCGCGCCCCGGCCGGTCAGGAAGTAGAACCGCGAACCGGAGACCTTGGCTCCGCGTCCCATGTCGATCAGACCCAGCGCCTCGCCGAGCTCGAGGTGGTCGCGCGGGTTCTCGATGGCCGGCGGCTCGCCCACCACGTCGAGCACCGCAAAGTCGTCCTCGCCGCCGGGGGGCACGCCGTCGATCACCACGTTGGCGATCGCCATGTGCGCAGCCGTGAACGCCGTCTCGGCCTCGCCCTGGGCGGTCTCGGCGGCTTTGACCTGCTCGGCCAGCTCCTTGGCCCGGGCCAGCAGGGCGGGGCGCTCCTCGGGCGAGGCCGCCCCGACCGACCGGCTGGCGGTCTTCTGTTCGGCACGCATCGAGTCCGCGGCCGCGATGGCGGCACGACGTGCGGTGTCGGCAGCCAGCAAGGCGTCCACCAGGGCCGGGTCCTCGCCGCGACCCACTTGGGAGCGGCGGACACGGTCGGGATCTTCACGCAGCAGCTTCAGGTCGATCACGGCAAAACCCTACAACCTGGCCGGCGGCATCACTTTCGCATCATTTGTCACGCGCTCGCGGCTGCCTGTCAGAATGGACGCGATGTCAGAGGCAGCCGACCAGGAGAATCCACCCGCCAAGCGGGTGTCTTGGCGACGCACGCTCCAGGCCGCCCCGACGCGCCGCGCTCTGTTGCTGACCGCGCTGGGCGGGCTGCTGATCGCCGGTCTGATCACCGTGGTGCCCGTCGTCGGCGACGGCACCGGCGGGCTGCTGGGCCGTCTGAACGCCGAGCCGGCACCGGGAACGGGCGGCAAGGGCGCCGGGCCGGGACTGGGGCTGGGCACGGTCAAGGGCAACGAGGCGATCGACCACGCCGTCGCCGGCGACTGCCTGAACTGGCCGGACAACGACTTGGACGCGGCGACGATCGTCAGCTGCGCCGACGAGCACAAATTCGAGGTCGCCGGCCCGGTGGACATGAAGATGTTCCCCGGTGCCGAGTACGGCCCGGATGCCCCGCCGCCGTCGATGGCCCGCATCGAGCAGATCACCCAGGAACAGTGCGAGTCGTCGGTGCGCCGTTACCTCGGCGCCAAGTTCGACCCGCACAGCAAGTTCGTCGCCAGCATGCTGTGGGCAGGCGAACGCGCGTGGCGCCAGCATGGTGAGCGCCGGATGTTGTGCGGACTGCAACTGCCGGGCGTGGGCGGCCAGCAGACCGCGTTCGTCGGCAAGATCGCCGACATCGACCAGTCCAAGGTCTGGCCGCCGGGCACCTGCCTGGGCATCGATCCGGCCACCAACCAGCCCAACGACGTTCCGGTGGACTGCGCGGCGCCGCATACCAAGGAGGTCACCGGCACGGTCAACCTGGCCGAACGGTTCCCCGACGCGCTACCGCCCGAGCCCGAGCAGGATGCGTTCATCAAGGAGTCCTGCACCCGGCTCACCGACGCCTACCTGGATCCGGTGCAGCTGCGCGACACGACGCTGACATTGACCTACGCCACGGTCTCGCTGCCGAGCTGGGCGGCCGGCAGCCGCGAGGTGGCGTGCAGCCTGGGCGCCACCCTGGGCAACGGTGGCTGGGCGGCGCTGATCAACAGTGCCCGCGACTCGCTGCTGATCAACGGCCAGCCTCCGATTCCGCCGCCGTCGATTCCCGCGGAGCGGCTGAACCAATTGCCCGCGGGTAGCCAACCGCGGTGAGTGTCCAGATGGACCCAGGCCGGTTCGACGATCTGGTCTCCGACGCGCTGGATCTGATTCCGCCCGAGTTGGCCGCCGCCTTCGACAACGTCGTGATCCTGGTGGCGGACCGCAACGCCGAGGAGCCCGACCTACTCGGCCTCTATGAAGGGGTGGCGCTGACCGAGCGCGATTCGAGCTACGCGGGGTCGCTGCCGGACACCATCACCATTTACCGGGATGCACTGCTGGAGATGTGCGAGTCCGACGATCAGGTCGTCGACGAGGTCCGGATCACGGTGATCCACGAGATCGCCCATCACTTCGGTATCGACGACGACCGGCTGCACGAATTGGGCTGGAGCTGACGGTGCCCGGCGCGGCGCGGCACAACGACCTTGTCGGCGCGCAGTGCTATGAACGATCCATGGATGACCACTGCCGAGACTGCCGGGCGGAGCTGGAGCACTGCCACGGCACACTCATCCACCACGTTCACCAGATCGCGGAGTGCACCGAGGAGGGTTGCGCCGGTGAGGTGCTGCCGCACTCGTTCGCCCTCGATTGCGAGGCGGTGGGGTGCCGCTGCGCCGAGGTGTACGCGCTGGCGGTCTAGCTGTTAGCCCATCGGGTCGGTGTCGGATCGCAGCGCGTCGCCGACCGGGTCCGGATGCGGTTCGGGATAGAACGGCGGCGTCAGCGAGCCCCACTGCACACAGCTCCATCGGCCGTCGGTGATCGGAGCCAGTACCACGGCGGTGGCGTTCTCCAGGTGGTTGTCCAGTACGAAACCGCCGTCCACACCCGCCAGCGTCGCGGCCGCCAGCCGGATCGCCGCGCCGTGGCTGACCACGACGATGTCCCCGGTCCAGTCGTCATCGTCGAGATAGCGCAGCCGTAGGTCGGTGACGACCGGCAGGTAGCGGTCGAGCACCTGTTCGGCCGACTCCCCGCCGGGCAATGCGACTCCGGGCTCGCCGGAGTGCCAGCGCTGATAGATCGCGTTGAACTCGGCGATCGCGTCGTCGTCGCTGCGGTTCTCCAGCGCGCCGGCCTGCACCTCGTGGATGCCCTCGAGGGCGCGGGCGGTGACCCCGAGCCGGCCGCTGATCTCGGCGGCGGTCTGAACCGCACGGGCGGCCACCGAATGGGCGACCAGCATCGGACGGTAGCCGCCCTCGGCGGCAAAGGCCCTTGCCTGATCACGTCCCAGCGGAGTCAGGTCCGATCCCGGCGGGCGGGTGTCGAGCCGGCGGTCGACGTTGCCGTAGGACTGGCCGTGGCGCAGCAGCACCAGTCGGCCGCTCATGACCCCACCCCGCAGCGGCCCCCGGGCTCGATCGGCCAGGAACCCAGGTAGCGGACGTCGGCGCCGCTGCGGCGCAGGGCCTGCAGTGCCTCGGCGACCGCTTCGTCATCGAGGTGTCCGACGCAGTCCAGGAAGAACAGATACGTGCCCAGCTCGGTGCGGGTCGGGCGGGACTCGATGCGAGTCAGATCGATGCTGCGACTTCCGAACTCGGCCAGGGCCGCCGCCAGGGCTCCGGGCGCGTTGTCCAGGCGCAGTACCACCGACGTGCGGTCGGCGCCGGTGCGCGTCGGCGGCGGCGCGGGGGCACCCACCAGCACGAAGCGCGTGCGGGCGTTGGGCTCGTCGATGACGCCCTCGGCCAGGGTGACCAACCCGCGCTGTTGGGCAGCCAGCGCGGTGCTCACCCCGGCATCGACCTCACCGTCGTAGACCTGCTGCGCCGCAGCGGCATTGGAGTTGGCGGGCACGGTTTGGGCCCCGGGCAGGTGCTCGGCCAGCCAGCGCCGCACCTGGGCGCCTGCCACCGGATGGGCGGCCACCGTGCGAATCTCCCTCTCGCCGCGACCCGGTGCGACGACGATCGAGAACCGGACATCCAAGGTGGTTTCGGCGAATATCTGCAACGGAGACCCGACCGCGAGTCCGTCCAGAGTGGGCGTCACCCCGCCCTCGATCGAGTTCTCGATCGGCACACACGCGTAGTCGACGGCGCCGGAGCGCACCGCCTCGAGAGCGGCCGGCGTGCTCTCGGCCGGCACCGGTTGAAGGTCTGCGCCGGGAACCCGTCCGGCGCCGGTCAAGGCGAGCAGCGCCGCTTCGGTAAAGGTCCCCGCCGGGCCCAGATAGCTGATGCGGGTCACCGGACAACCCTATCGGCCGCCACCGGCCGGCGCGCTCACCGGCGGCGCCCGGGTGAGCTCATTCCGCAATTTCCTGTTGCGCCCACCCCGGTCATTAATTAAGTTAGCCTTACCTCACTTCGAAAGGTGATCGATGGCCACGACCACAGCAGCAACCGTCCCGACGTCCGCCGAGCGGATTCGCAGCGCCTGTATCCGGGGTCAAGCGCTCCTGGCGATCGCCGACGCCGCCGACGCCGCGCCGGTCAATGCGCCGGTCTGCCACCTGCTGCGGGACGGTTCGCTGGTGGTCGCGGTCCCGATCGGGGACCCGGTCGCGCAGGCCGCCGCCGACTCCGGTGTGCAGGCGATGCTCGAGCTGACCGATCACGCGCCGTTGCGGCTGCGCGAAAGAGTGCGTGCGCTGGCCTGGATCCGGGGACTTCTGCGCCCGGTGCCCGACCGCGAGATCTCCGCGCTGCTCGACCGGATCGCGGCGGTCGACCCCAACCCTGCTCTGCTGCAAGTCGTCTCACCGCGTTCGGCATCGCACTCCCGCGATGTGGGTGCACCCGACGACAACGATTCCGACATCGACTACGCGCTGCTGCGGCTGACACCCGAGTCGGCGGTGCTGGCCGACGCCACCGGAGCCGAGGCGGTCGACGTGCACGAGCTGCTGGCGGCCCGCCCCGATCCGTTCTGCGCGATCGAAGCGCATTGGCTGCAGCACCTCGACTCGGCGCATCCCGACATGGTCGCCCGGCTCGCCGCCGCCAAACTGCCGCCGCAGCTGCGCCGCGGTCAGGCCCGCCCGCTCGCCGTCGATCGCTACGGCATGTGGCTGCGGGTGGAGGCCCCCGAAGGTGACCGCGACGTGCGACTGAGCTTCCCGCACCCCGTCAACGATGTGACCGGTCTCAACCGGGCGGTACGCGCACTGATGGGCTGCCCCTTTCTCAACGGGCTGCAGGCCCGGCGCCAGGCGCGGTAGCAGATCGACGCCATCAGCCCGCGGCGATTGCGAGCGCAGCGGAACCGGGCGCAGCAGATCGGCGCCATAAGCCCCGCTACCGTGGCGAGGTGACCGAGCTCCAGCCCCAGCGACGCGCCCTGCGGCTGGAGATCGTTGTGGTCCTGGCGGTCACCTACGGGCTGAGCGCCGTCACCGCCATGCTGCAGCTGGCCGATGCGGTGTTGCGCGACCTCGGCGCCCAGCGGATCCCCCTCAACCCGCGCCGGTCCTATTTCGACCTGATCGACCTCGGTCTCAACGCCGCCTGGGCGGCGCAGCTGATCGCGTGGGGTGCACTGGCGCTGTACCTGCTGTGGCGCAGCGGATTCGGGCCCGCCCGCATCGGACTCACTCGGTGGCCCCGCCGCAGCGACCTGGCCGGCGGCCTCGGCCTGGCCGCCCTGATCGGGCTGCCCGGCCTGGGCCTGTACCTGCTGGCACGAACCCTGGGTCTCAACGCCGACGTCATTCCCGCAGCGATCAACGACACCTGGTGGCGCGCTCCGATGCTGGCGTTGATCGCCTTCGCCAACGCGTTCGCCGAGGAAGTGATCGTGGTCGGCTACCTGCTGACCCGGCTACGGCAGCTGCGGGTTTCGCCGTGGGTGGCGCTGGCCTGCTCCGCCCTACTCCGTGGCGCCTACCACCTCTATCAAGGTTTCGGCGCTGGGCTGGGCAATATCGCCATGGGCCTGGTGTTCGGCTACACCTGGCAGCGCACCGGACGGCTGTGGCCGCTGGTCCTGGCGCACGCCCTGATCGACACCGTGGCGTTCGTCGGATACGCCCTGTTCGCCGACCAGCTGGGCTGGCTGCGCTGACCGCTACGGCGGCCGGCGCAGACCTCAGCCCACCGCCCGAGTCACCGTGACGGTGATCGTGCTGGCGCCGGCGTTGGATCCGATGACCAGGACCGCAGCGTTGTCCGCCGAGACCACCTGACCGCCGGTCACGCTGACCTGGTAGCCGTTCGGGAACTGGACATCCGGGATCGAGATCTGAGTCTGCGACCCGGCGTCGAAGTTGCCCGAGCCGTCGGCCATCGCCGTGGAGTAGCTGAAGGAGAAGACGCCGCCGGAGAACGACCAGCTGTTCGGGATTCCGGCGATCACCTGCGGGTAAGGCTGCGCCAGAGTCGCAACGATGGCCTCGTCGACGTTGTCGCCGACCGGCGGCAGGTTGGTGTTGTGCACCAACGAGCCGGCCTCGTTGGTGTAACCCCAGTACAGCCAGCCGAATCTGTGCGAGTCGATCGAGTTGAGCTGGCTGGTGATGGTGTCGGTGTTGTGGGTGGCGCCGAACTCGGTGACCACCGCCGGAACGTCGTAGCGGTCGATGAAGCGCTGGGCACCTTCCATCATCATCCCGTCCCACAGTGAGCAGCCGAAAGCGCTGCCACCGCCCAGGGCGTCGAAGATGCAGTAGTCGTGGAAGGCGAACACCGAGTTGTCGTCGTCGACCGGACGCAGGTTGGTGAGCGCGGTCGCGTTGCCGAACAGCACGTTGGGCTCGTAGTACACCGTGGTGTTCGGGTCGACCGACCGGATCGCCGAGGTCACCTGGTCGTAGAACGGGGTCAGCGTCTCGCGGTCGAAGTGCGCGTTGCCGAGGAAGCTGCCCAGCCACGACGTACCCGGCCACGGCTCGTTCATGATCTCGTAGCCGGCCACGCCCGGGGTGCCGCCCAGGTAGTCGGCGGTGACCTGCCACATCCGGGAGTAGTGGTTCAGCAGCCCGGCTCCGTCCACCTTCTCGTTGGACCAGAACGCATCCCACGCCTGGTTCTGCGCGGGGTTGAGCGCGTAGGCGAACGGGAACGGCTGGGTGGGGTCATTGTCGGCCGGGTTGAATATCGTCGCCCAGTCCGGCGCGCCGTGGCCACCGATCTCCTCGCTGTAGAGGTCCTGGTGCATGTCGATCACGCTGACGATGCCGTGCGCCTTGAGGGTCTCGATGGTCTCCTTGACCGAGTCGAGGTAGGCGAAGTTGTACACCCCGGGCTGCGGCTCGATCTCAGACCAGTACACGCCCAGCCGCACCGCGGTAAAGCCGTTGGCGGCCAGGAAAGCCGCGTCGTCGTCGCCGAAGCCGTTCCCGCCGGGCGAGAACGGCGGTGACTTGTACACCTGGTTGACACCCTGCAGGATGACCACCCGGCCGTCCTGGTCGACGATCCAGTTGCCGGCGGTTCCGAGTTCGGCCGGTGCCCTCTCCGGAGCTCCGTCGAGCGTGCCGAAGTGGCCCACCGCGCCGTGGGCGCCCAGCGATCCGGCGAGGCCGCCGGCCCCGCCCAGCGCGGGCAGGTCGCCCTGACCCAGGTAGACGCCGTTGCCGCCGTCCCCGCCGGTGCCACCGCCGCCGAACCAGATCGAACCGTTTCCGCCGTCACCGCCGTTGCCGCCGAGATGGGTGCCGTCACCGCCGTCGCCACCCGCACCGCCGATACCGAGCATCCAGCCGCGCCCGTCGCCACCGGCCCCGCCGATGCCGCCATTTACGCCGTCGCCACCGGCGCCGCCGGCGCCCCCGACCCCCATGTACCACCCGCCGACTCCGCCGACACCACCGCTGCCGCCTTCGCCGCCGTCACCACCGGCGCCACCGTTGCCGAAGAACCCGGCCGCTCCTCCGGCCCCACCGGTACCACCGACCTCGCTGTTGTCCCAGCCCGCCCCGCCGTCGCCGAACAACCAGCCGCCCGCACCACCGGCGGCATGCTCCGCCGTACCGTCCGCACCATCGCCGATCATCAGGCCCAGGCCCAGCACCCCACTGATCTGGTTGGACACCTCGATGACCGGCGCCATCAACGGGTTGCCGACCAACCAGTCGATACCGGTGTAGAGCGGGCTGTAGACCCAATTCTGGACCAGCGCCGCAACGTCGGGATAGAGCAGGCTCTCCAGGCTCGACGACGCAGCCGCCGAACCGGCCAGCAGGCCATCCCAGTTCGTCGCGGAGGCGAACGCATCCCAGGCCGCAGGGCTGAACACCGCATCCCAGTCCAGGCCGCCGGCAGTCGTGTCCATGAACGGGGCCAGTACCTGCTCGAACACGGCCTCGAAGCCCTCGGCGGCCGCCACCGGTGCCGACGCCAGCGGCAGCACCCCGAACGCCAGAAACGCCCCCGCTGCCGTACCCAGGCCGGCAACCCGGCGGTTCCGCTTCGTGCTGCACTGACGAGTCATCTGTGGGTAGACCTCTCTTCATGACTGGGCCGTGACCGGCGTGGTCAAGATAACGATCCCTTCGGAAAATTACTAACAAAAGCTGAGAACAACGCGGGTGTGGACCGGCGCACCGGGAAGGCTCTACGTCCACCGCTGCGCCGGCCCGGGCCCGGGAGATCGCCTCCGCGCTGCTCGATACGTAGATTGGGCGGGTGAACGGTGATCGCGGGCCGGGTCCGCCCTGGCGCCCCCCACCGCCGCGTCGTGAACCGCCGCCGATGTTGTATCGCGACCCCCGTGGCCGGCCGGTCTCGCCGCCGCCTCGGGCGATCTGGAGGCCAGCGGCGCCCCCCGCGCCGCCACCTCCGCCCGCGCCGCGGCCGCCGGCGGCGCGCGCACCTGCGCCGCGTCCCCCCGCTGCGCGCCGGCGGAGATCGTGGCCACGTCGTCTGTTGGCGCTCGCCGCGCTGGCGGCCTTGCTCGCCACCGCGTCCCTGGTAGGCGCCGCGGCCTGGCTCGACACCGCGCTGCAACGCACCGCGGCGTTCTCCGGTTATGCCGACCGTCCGCCGCCGGCCCGCGGGACGACGTGGCTGCTGGTCGGTTCGGACAGCCGCGCTGACCTCTCTGCCCAGGAGCAGCAGACCCTGAGCACCGGCGGGAACCTCGGCAGCGGACGCACCGACACGGTGTTGCTGGTCCACCTGCCCAGCCCGGGATCCGGGTCGCCAGCCACGGTGGTATCCCTGCCGCGCGACTCCTACGTCACGATCCCGGGCTACGGCAAAGACAAGATCAACGCCGCCTACACCCTCGGTGGCGCCCCCCTGCTGACCCGGACTGTGGAGCAGGCCACCGGCCTGCGGCTGGACCACTATCTCGAGATCGGATTCGGCGGCTTCGCCGCGCTCGTCGATGCCCTGGGCGGCGTCACGTTATGCCCGGACGAACCGATCGACGACCCCCTGGCGGGACTGAATCTGCCGGCCGGCTGTCAGACGGTCGCCGGTAGGGCCGCCCTGGGCTACGTCCGCAGCCGGGCCACGCCGCGCGCCGACCTGGACCGGATGGCCCATCAGCGGCTGTTCCTGTCGGCACTGCTGGCCCGGGTCGCCGATCCCGCCGTGTGGCTCAATCCGCTGCGCTGGTACCGCGTGCCGAGCGCCGCCGCACGCGCGGTGACGGTGGACGACGGCACCGGCGTGGTCGATCTGGCGGCCCTGGGGTGGGCGCTGCGCGGTACCACCACCATGCTGACCGTGCCGATCGGCGAGTTCGTCTGGACCGAGGCCGGCGACGCGGTGGTATGGAACGACGCCGAAGCCACCCAGCTATTCGACGCATTGCGTCGCGATACACCACCCGAATCGGGCACCGACAATTAAGTCAAACCTGATTTCCGACGCGATTTCGCCATTTCAGCGTACCCTATCTTTACTTAGGCAAAGCTGACCTGACTAAGCATCACCTTGGATGCAAACCCGCTCTGACCAGGGTAGTGTCGCGGTCATGATCGAGAACGACAGCCACAAGACGAAATTTCACGCACTGCTTCAAGAGCAGATCTACCACGAATTCACCGCCGCCCAGCAATACGTCGCGGTCGCCGTTTATTTCGACGGCGAGGATTTACCACAATTGGCGAAGTTCTTTTACGCCCAGGCCGTCGAGGAACGCAACCACGCGATGATGCTGGTGCAGTACCTGCTCGACCGCGACATCCGCGTCGAGATTCCCGGCGTCGACCCGGTGCGCAACCAATTCGACACACCGAGGGATGCGCTGGCCCTGACGCTGGAGCAGGAGCGCACCGTTACCGAGCAGATCAGCCAACTCACCACTGCCGCGCGCGACGAGGGAGACCACCTCGGCGAACAGTTCATGCAGTGGTTCCTGCGCGAACAGGTTGAGGAAATGGCCGTGATGACCCGGCTGCTCCGAGTCGCCGACCGTGCCGGGCACAACCTGTTCGAGTTGGAGACCTTCATCGCACGCGAGGTCACGGTGAGCCAGGAAGCCGGCGCACCGCGAATCGCCGGCGGGTAA
>NZ_JRMM01000074.1:0-20842 GCF_000972905.1 Mycobacterium sp. UM_Kg27 | reverse complement strand
AGATGTGTATAAGAGACAGGTATCCGAGATCCGTGGCTATCTCACTCACCGATAGGGATCGGTCGAGTAGCTGCAGCATCGCGCGCTCGCGCAGGAATGCTTGGCGCAACTCGCGAAAGGTGGTCTCCTCTTCGGAGAGGCGCCGCTTGAGTGTGCTGGTGGACATTGACAGCTCATGTGCGAACCAATGTTTACTTCGGCGTCCGGGCTCCTTCTGCAGCAGCCGTCTCACCTTCTCCGAGAACGACGTGGTTTCGCTCCGCTGGTCGAGAGTTCGCTGCAGATCGACGATGGCGAGTCGGTATGCGACGGGATCGGAGAACCGGCACACCTCGTTGAGCGTGTCCGCGGGAACATGGAGGAAGGACATCGGAGCGTCGAAGAACAGGCGCCCGGCGGTAAGGTCGTCCTCGCGATCTTTCAAGGCGGCGGGCGCTGGCCAACTCAAGTGGAGTGTGAGGGTCGGCGCCGCACGGACGAGCATGTCCAGCAGTCGCAACAACGCCAACCCGGCGTACGTGACGGCGAGGCAGTCCAGGGCCCGATCGCTGGTGTGTCCCCAGAGCCCGACGGTGAGGCCTTGGTCATCTGGATGAAACTGTGCTTTGACAGCCGTCGTGATCAACGGCAGATAAGTCAGCAGCTCTACGATCTCGGCCACTGAGCCCGCGCTGACCAGCGGAACACTCAGCGGGCCGAAGGACGTCAACTGTGCCTGTTCGGCTAACGCAAATCCGAGCAGCGTTGCCTGATCGATGTCTAGACCGGGGTACGCCTCACGAAACCACCGTAACGGGGCCTGGACATCACGCTGAATCAGCGTCGCCTCGTCGGTTCCTTCGCGAGCCATGATGTTGCGAAGCCGCGCGACGGCGTCTGGGTCAAACGCCGGGCTCTCGAGCATTTGCACGAATGCGAGTGGGGGCACACCCGCGTCATTGGGGTTCACTGACCATGGCCCCTTTGAGCCGAAATCACAAGTTTCTGACTCCGGCGAACATAGCCGCAGCGCTCATCTGGCGCAAGACTTGTGTCAAGTAACTGAGGACACGCAAGGAGCCTGGCTATGGCAGTTGTCACATTTGTCTCCCACGGCGGCGAGAAGTATGAGGCGCCTCTCGAGGAAGGTCAGTCACTGATGCGGGTCGCGACCAACAATGCGGTGCCCGGCATCGACGGCGACTGCGGAGGCGAAGCCGCGTGCGGCACCTGCCATGTGATCGTCGATCCGCAATGGTCCGATCGGGTCGGCCTCTCCGGGGCCAATGAAGAGGAGATGCTCGCGATGAACCCCGAGCGTCAGCCGACCTCCCGGCTGTCCTGCCAGATGCAGGTCTCTGAGGCGTGGGACGGTTTGATCGTCCATCTGCCCGAGTTCCAACTGTGATGACGAAAGAGAGGTGAGACGTGAGCAATATTCGCGAGGCAGTCACTGCCAAGGCTCAGGCAACAATTCCGATGGACCGAATAATCCAGGGCGCCCACCTCTACGACAGAACGCGGCGCTGGGTCACCGGCACCAACGGTGAAAAAATCTTCATCGAGCGACCGATCCCGCCGGCTGACGAGGTTGAACTGACCGACATCGACCTTAGCAATCCTTTCCTCTATCGTCAGGGTCGCTGGAAGTCCTATTACGAGCGCCTACGCAACGAGGCTCCCGTGCACTATCAGGCCCACAGCGCGTTCGGCCCGTTCTGGTCGGTGACGCGGCATGCCGACATCGTGGCCGTCGACAAGAACCACGAGGTCTTCTCCTCCGAGCCGTTCATCGTCATCGGGAGCCCGCCGCGCTTCCTCGACATTGCGATGTTCATCGCGATGGACCCCCCGAAACACGACCGGCAACGGCAGGCTGTCCAGGGTGTGGTCGCACCGAAGAACCTGCGTGAGATGGAGGGCCTCATCCGCGAGCGGGTGGTAGACGTGCTCGACGCTCTGCCGCTTGGCGAACCGTTCAACTGGGTGCAGCACGTCTCGATCGAGCTAACCGCGCGCATGCTGGCCACGCTGCTGGACTTCCCGTACGAGCAGCGGCGCAAGCTCGTCCAATGGTCCGATCTCGCCACCTCCATGGAGCAAGCCAACGGTGGGCCCTCGGACAACGACGAGATATTTCGCGGCATGGTCGATATGGCTAGAGGTCTCAGCGCTCACTGGCGGGACAAGGCAGCCCGGAAAGCTGCCGGAGAGCTGCCCGGCTTCGATCTGATCACCATGTTGCAGAGCGACGAGAGCACCAAGGACCTGATCGATCGCCCGATGGAGTTCTTGGGCAACTTGGTATTGCTGATCGTGGGTGGCAACGATACGACCCGCAATTCCATGAGCGGTGGTGTTCTGGCGCTGAACGAGTTCCCTGACCAGTTTGAGAAGCTGAAGGCGAACCCCGAGCTGATCCCCAACATGGTCTCGGAGATCATCCGGTGGCAAACCCCGCTCGCGCATATGCGCCGGATCGCCAAGGCCGACACTGTGCTCAACGGGCAGTTCATCCGCAAGGGCGATAAGGTCCTGATGTGGTACGCCTCGGGCAACCGCGACGAGCGCGTGTTCGATCGGCCCGATGACCTGATTATCGACCGGGCCAACGCCCGTAACCACATCTCCTTCGGTTTCGGCGTGCACCGCTGTATGGGTAACCGGCTGGCCGAGATGCAGTTGCGGATCCTGTGGGAGGAGCTGCTTCCGCGGTTCGAGAACATCGAGGTCGTCGGTGAGCCCGAGTACGTGCAGTCCAACTTCGTGAGGGGGATCAGTAAGCTGATGGTCCGCCTCATCCCGAAAGGTGGCGCATGACCGTGCAGCGAGCGGTCATCGCGGGGGCCAGCCACGCGGGCACCCAGCTCGCCGCCAGTCTTCGCCGAGAAGGGTGGGACGGCGAGATCGTCCTCGTCGGCGATGAGTCGGCGTTGCCCTACCAGCGGCCCCCGCTGTCCAAGTCGTACCTGGCCGACAAATGCGAACTGGCCGAACTCGCGATCCGCAACTCGGATTTCTACGCCAAGCAGCGGATCCGACTCCTGGATGCGACGGTGGCGGCGATCGACCGCTCGGCTGGTCATGTCGTGCTGAGTACCGGCGACGCACTGCCCTACGACAAGCTCGCGCTGTGCACTGGCGCCCGGCCTCGTCGGCTCCCCACCCCGGGAGCGGACCTGGCCGGAGTCTTCTACCTACGCACCGCCGCGGACGGCGAGATGATCCGAGAGGCCGCCGGCCCCGGGCGTCGGGCGGTGATCGTGGGCGGCGGCTACATCGGACTGGAGACAGCCGCCTCGTTGCGTGCACTGGGTCTGGAGGTCACCCTGCTCGAGGCGACCGGGCGCGTCCTTGAACGGGTCACCGCCCCGGAGGTATCGGAGTTCTTCGACCGGATCCACCGGGAGGAGGGCGTCAACATCCGGACGGGCACGCTGGTCGAGGCTCTGTCCGGCGACGGCAGGGTCCGCGAAGTAATCCTGGCCAGTGGCGAATCAATTCCCGCCGACCTCGTCATTGTCGGCATCGGCGTGGAGCCGAACACCGAGCTCGCCGCCACCGCGGGCCTGGTCGTCGACAACGGCGTCGTGATCGACGATCGGGCCCGGACTAGCGACCCCGACATCGTGGCCGCCGGGGACTGCGCCAGCCACGACATGGCCCGTTACGGCCGTCGCATCCGCCTGGAGTCCGTGCCGAGCGCGGCCGAGCAGGCCAAGGTCGCCGCCGCGACCGTCTGTGGGAAGTCCAAGAAGATTGCGGCCCTTCCATGGTTCTGGTCAGATCAATACGACCTCAAGCTCCAGATCGCCGGTCTCAACACCGGGTACGACGAGGTCGTCCTCAGCGGCGACCCGACCCGGGACCGCGACTTCACCTGCTTCTACCTCCGTGCCGGCGAGCTCATTGCCGCCGACTGCATCAACCGTCCCCGCGACTTCATGTTCAGCAAGCGGGTCATCACGCAGCAAGTCGCCGTCGAACGGGCCGAACTGGTGCTCGCCGGCTCGGACTGAGGTGCCGGCGGTGCGTAGGCGGTGGGAACGACGACGGCGGATGCGACGCGTGTCTTGGAGAGGTACTTCAGTGACAATTGCCATCCAGCCCCGCTGGCAAAGGAACGCTAGCGGCTGCCCGGCGGTCGCCTTGGCGCAGCGCATCAGGACCTAGTGGGGTTTCCCAACGAGCATGACGATTCTTTCCGGAGGAGCAGCGTCAGAAGTCGGTGCCTGTTCTGTTCTGTTCTGTTCTGACAATGAGGTTAGTTGAGGTTGACGGTGGCGGTATTTAGGGACGAGGACGAGGTCTATGCCTTCCTGGGCGGGATCTTTCGGCGGGGTTTGGAGAAGGAAGGTCTGGCGGACAAGCTCGCGAATTCGGGTGTGGTGTTGCGGGTGCATTACACAGATCCGGATGCGGTTGTGACGGTGGACATGCCGAACAAGGTGGTGGAGACCGGAGCGGCCAGTACCGCGGTGCCCAACGTGGAGTTGTTCATGTCGGCAGACACGGGGAACAAGTTCTGGTTGGGGAAGGTGAACTTGACGATGGCGATGGCCAAGGGAACGGTACGTGCGAAAGGTCCGGTGCCGAAGTTGATCAAGTTGATCCCGCAGGCCAAGAACCTGTTCCCCGAGTACCGGTTGATGCTGGAGAGCCAGAATCGGCAGGACCTCATCGATGCGTGACCCTCGCCTCACCGCGGGCTGTAGGGCGGGTGTGCGATGAGGAGCACGATGCAGGACGTTGCGTTGACTGTGCCCGCGATCGTGGCCCATGCTTCGGCAGTTCATGGCGATCGCGAGGTGCTGACTGCGCGCGGACCCCGGCAGATCTCTGGGGTGTCCTATCGCGAGGTGGGTGAGCGTGCGGCACGGTTGGCAAATGCTCTGCGCCAGATCGGCATCCGTGGAGATGAGCGTGTCGCGACGTTACAGTGGAGCAACCAGGAGCATCTGGACTGTTACGCGGCGGTGCCGTCGATGGGCGCGGTGCTGCATACGTTGAACCTGCGGCTGCCGCCGGAACAGCTGACGTGGATCGCCAATCATGCCGAGGATCGGGTGATCATCGTCGACAGTACGGTGCTGGCCCTTTTGGCGGCGGCGTTGCCGTCGATGACCTCGGTGCGCACGGTGCTAGTGACCGGAACCGGCGATCTTGCCGCGGTCGAGGGGTGCGGAAAGGACGTCCTACGGTACGACGATGTGGTGGCCGCCCAGTCGAGTACGTTCGACTGGCCCGACGTCGACGAGCAGTCGGCCGCAGCGATGTGCTATACGAGCGGTACCACCGGGCATCCGAAAGGTGTTGTCTACAGCCATCGTTCGACGTGGTTGCACTCGCAGGCGGCGTGCACTTCGAATGCCTTGGGCATCGGTCATGACGACACGGTGTTGGCGATCGTTCCGATGTTCCACGCCAACGCGTGGGGGTTGCCGTATGCGGCGATGATGGCCGGCGCGCAGCTTCTGCTGCCTGACCGTTTCCTGCAGGCGGGGCCTCTAGTGGAGATGATCGAGGCGGTGCGACCGACGATGGCGGGGGCGGTGCCGACGATCTGGACCGATGTTCTGCACTACCTGCGCGACAATCCCGGCCATGACGTGAGTTCGCTGAAGATGGTGGCCTGCGGTGGTTCGGCGGTTCCGCGGTCGTTGATGACCGCCTATGACGAGCTGGGCATCCGCATTGTGCAGGCTTGGGGGATGACTGAGACTTCCCCGCTGGCCTCGGTCGCTCTGCCGCGGAGTTCTGATACCCCGGAGAGGTCGCTTCACCTGCGCGCAACCCAGGGCCGGGTGGTGGCCGGTGTGCAGGCCCGCATCGTCGATGACAGCGGTGCAGAACAACCGTGGGACGGAAAATCGGTGGGGGAGATTCAAGTCCGCGGCCCGTGGATCACTCAGTCGTATTACGAGAATGACAGTCCGGCGGCGTCGCCGGACGGGTGGTTGCGTACCGGGGACGTCGGGACGATCAGCGCGGACGCGTTCATCGCGCTGACCGACCGCTCCAAGGATGTCATCAAGTCCGGGGGCGAATGGATCTCCTCGGTGGAATTGGAGAACGAGTTGGCCGCTCACCCTGCGGTGCGCACCGCCACGGTGATTGGAGTGCCCGACGACAAGTGGCAGGAACGGCCGCTGGCGGTGGTCGTCCTGGCTGCCGACCGCACCGCCACCGCGGCGGAGCTGACCGAATTTCTGCGTGCGCGGGTGGCCAAGTGGTGGCTACCGGAACGGTGGGCGTTCGTCACCGACATTCCGCTGACTTCCACTGGCAAGTTCGACAAGAAGAAGCTGCGCCGCCAGTTCGGCGACGGTGACCTCATCATCGAGACGCTGGCGTGAATCATCAATCCACTGCGACCGAAACACTGACGTTAAGGAGACACATATGAAGACACGTGCTGCAGTGCTGTGGGGCCTAGGAGAAAAGTGGGAAGTCGAGGACATCGAGTTGGATCCTCCCGGCCCCGATGAAGTGCTCGTCCAGCTGACCGCGACCGGGTTGTGCCATTCCGACGAACACCTCGTGACCGGCGACCTGCCCATTCCGCTGCCCGTCGTCGGTGGCCACGAGGGTGCCGGCACCGTGGTCGAAGTGGGTGCGGGTGTCGAGAACGTCGCCGAGGGCGATTCGGTGATCCTGACGTTCCTGCCGTCGTGTGGGCACTGTTCCTATTGCGCGCGGGGGATGGGGAACATGTGCGACTTGGGTGCCGCGCTCATGATGGGACCCCAGATCGACGGCACTTACCGTTTCCATGCCCGGGGTGAGGACGTCGGCCAGATGTGCCTGCTGGGCACGTTCTCGGAATACACCGTGGTCCCCAAGGCGTCTCTGGTCAAAATCGACCAGGGGACACCGCTGGACAAGGCGGCGTTGATCGGGTGTGGTGTGACGACCGGGTACGGGTCGGCGGTGCGCACCGGTGAGGTGCGTGCCGGGGATACCGTGGTAGTGATCGGAGCCGGTGGCATCGGCATGAATGCGATTCAGGGTGCCCGCATCGCGGGCGCGTTGAACATCGTGGCTGTCGATCCGGTGGCGTTCAAGCGTGAACAAGCCGGCGGTTTCGGTGCGACGCATGCCGTTGCCACGATCGACGAGGCCTGGTCACTGATCAGTGACATCACCCGCGGCAAACTCGCCGATGTCTGCGTCTTGACCACCGATGTCGCCGAAGGGTCCTACATCGGCGAGGCGCTGTCCTTGGTCGGTAAACGCGGCCGTGTGGTCGTTACCGCGATCGGGCACCCCGAAGACACCTCGATGTCGGGTTCACTGCTGGAATTGACGCTGTATGAAAAGCAGATCCGCGGCGCTCTGTACGGTTCGTCGAACGCCGCCCACGACATCCCGCGGCTCGTCGAGCTCTACAACGCCGGACACCTCAAGCTGGATGAGCTGATCACCCGTGAGTACACCCTCGATCAGATCAACGAAGGCTACGCGGATATGCGATCGGGCCGCAACATCCGAGGACTCATCCGATTCTGATAAAGCAGCCGAAGCGCGGGAGCGCGACCACGGGAGCAAGCGAGCTGAGTACAACGGTTGAGTGCTGCGCGTCTGTGGCTCTTACCGTTGACGTGTTGATGCAGGACTAGCGATCGAAAGTCAATGTGCCCCATCGCCATAGGCGGTCGAGATGCGCGGCTGAGGTTGGCTGCGGTCACGCGTGTTGGTGTTGGCACCTACTGTCAGCCGGGAAGCCGTGATGAAACGTAGCTTTTGACGAGTCTCAACAGTGCTACTGACAAGAGAGGAAGCGGCGATGACGAGGATTCAAATTCCCTATCCCCATAGGAGGGGAGGGCACTGTGGTTCCGGTGCGCTTCGTGACCTTACTGAATGGGCCCAACTCGGATGGGGGACAGAAGCACTCAGTGAAGGATTGGTCTTCACCCTCGGCGGAGCCTTGGACTTCTCGTACGTCCGCTCTACGCAGTTGTTCCCCCAGGTGTACCTGGTAGGACGAGGAAGCGACCTGGAACAAGATTACCTCTCCCGGGTTGGCGCAAAGTTCGTCGTGCGATCGACCGATGACCCGGACGTGGGATGGGCATTTGTGACCGACGAAATCGACAAAGGTCGACCCGTCATGGTCTGGGCTGACATCGGCGAACTTCCTTACCTGCGCGTCCGATTGCACATGAGCCGTCACGACATTGTCATCACCGGATACGATGACGAACAACGGGTCGCCTATGTGGTCGATAATGACCGCGAGACAACCCAGACGGTGGCCTACGACGACCTACGCCGGGCGCGGTCCTCGGTCGGGTTTCCCACACCTACCCGGCACACCACATATCACGTCGACTGGCCAGAGCGAGTGCCAGACCTTGGGCCGATCGCGGCCGCTTCACTCGCCGCGAGCGCAGCGTTCATGCGCGGCGGTGCCGTAGGTGCGCCGCTACTGCGCATCGAGGCAGCTGAAGTCGAATCTTCCGGTTTGAAGGGTGTGCAGGACTTCGCCGATGACGTAGGGCATTGGCCAACGCTGTTCGATGACGATGCCCTGACCGCGGCATTGTTCGGGCTCGGGGCGTTCATCGAGAAAGCCGGTACCGGCGGCGGGCTCTTTCGTACGCTGCAGGCACACGGTTGCCAGAACATCGCCGATCTCCTAGATGACGCCGCCACTGCCGAAGCGGCTGCCGCGGCCCGACATGCTTCCAAAGCGTGGTCTACGCTTGCGGCCGCAGCCACGGATGCCGGCACATCGCTACGGAGTCGTAGTCTAGCTGCGGCCAAAGTCGCCGCGACGATCCCGGACGCCGAAACGCGCCTCGTCGAAGCCCTCGAAACGGCCAGTCGATCCGTTGGCACTGTCGATACCGGCATCGAAGCTCATCTGAAAGGCTATCTGTGAGTGGCACTTCAAACCAATCGAGTTTCCTGGAGACTACTGGTTTCTCGATTGGCAGCATGACGATGTTCAGCGCTTCGCCCAGAACGCGGTCGGTGACGTTCGTGACCCTTGTGCAGAAGGCGAGGTTGACCGTCACCGCTGTGGGGGACAGGATTTGGTATGACCCCTATAGCACCGACGACGACCCCGAGCATTATCGGGCGAGCTATGCGGCGACAGCGTCGAGGGCGTATTGCGGGGCAGGACCAAATGGCTGATAGTGACCGAACTGGAAGGTGTACCGCAGCGATGATCTCGGCGGGCTAACGAGTCCTTTACATACTGTCTTCCGGCGATCAGCCCAGCCGACGTCGGCGCAGTTCTTCAGTCGCATGGTGGTCCATGCACTGCGTGGTCCTATTTAGGAGGATTTCGTCATCGACGAGCAAGCAGAAGATTCGGCCATCGCGTGGTGGCATAACTTTCAGAATCGTGTTATCGCCGCCGACGGCGACTACCTCGATGCGCACCATCCGTGGTGCCTTGGTTGCGGCACAGACAATCCGCACGGTCATCGCCTGCGAGCGCGTCGGCGTGGCGACGGGGTGGGCGCCAGGCATATCTTCGACGGCCGACATCGCGGCGCACCCGGGATCGCACATGGCGGCGCAGTCATGACGGTTCTTGACGACACGGTGGGCATGCTGCTCTACGTCGTCGGTGAGATGGCCGTCACCCGTAAGCTCGACACCGAGTTCTTCGCGCCGGTATTGCTGGGGGTTCCCTACGAGGTCAGCGCGGAGCTCGTGTCCAGAACCGGCCGGAAACTCGAAGTGCGGGCAGAATTGCGCGAGGAAGCCACCGGCCAGCTGGTCGCGTCCGCGTCCGGGTTATTCGTCGTCGTCACGCTGGATCACTTCACTAGCTCCATACAGAAGGCGTCGTCAATACGCTGCACTGCGCGACCACCCTGGGAGGGATGACGCAACCCGTAAATCTGCTCATTTTTCAACCGGCGCAGGCTGCTCGGATTAAACCGGGGCCGACAGGCGGGTTTGCTAAGCAAACGCGTACTCGACCACATCGTGGTGTACCAGCCTTCGGTAGCGTGACGCCGCAGCGTGTCGGCGAAAAGACCGCCGGTCTCATCAGCTGTGGCCCGCAGGGGAGTTGATATCGACCTGGATGTGCGAAGCGGCCGGGTCAGGTTTCTGGCCGAGGGTATACAGGCCAAGACTGCCGAGAAAACCCGCACAATGCTCGATAAGCACTTCGGTCGATAGGTTTAGTTGTCCGTCTATCCAGCGACGGAGAATCTCGAACAGGCCCCCGACACCGTAGGTAGCGGCGAGATCTGCGACCTGAATCACCTCGCTGGGTATATCGAGATGCAGGCGGGCCTCTCTGAGGACGAGCTCCGCAAATTCGGACATCAGTTCGCTTCGCAGCTGCCGAAGCAGGGGTTCAGCGCCCGATTCGACAAACAATATGCGGGCCATGCTGGGATCGTTCTCGATCATCTGAACCAGGGCCTTTATCGGAGCGTAAGCGAGTTCTTGAGGAGCAACGGTGTCATCCGGTATCGCCTTGGTGATCACGGCTTGGAAGGTGGTGGAGATCTTGGTGAACATCGCACGCAGGAGCGCGTCTCTGTCGCGAAACTGCTGGTAGAAGTACCGGCTCGTCACTCCTGACTCCGTACACACAGCGGTCACGGTGCACGCGGCGGCTCCCTGCTTGCCCATGAGCGCGACCGCGGCGTCAATCAGCAGTGCGCGGCGCTGCGCATCGCGTTGAGTTGCGGACAGCCCGCCATAAACACGTGCTGGACTCATGCCCTACATTCTGGCAGTCTCATGTGACAAGGCCTAAAGTCAGATCAGACTACGGAGGAAGGACCCCGTCAAGATGCCGGAAGATCGAGCCTCGACCAAGAGCCGTGTATTGCCAAAACCCCGGCGCGTTCGTTTCCCCATGCCCACCTCCACGAAGCGGCAACACTTCGTGGATGGCGACCTGGTGATGAGCCATTTCATCTCGGTGCTTTCTGCGACCTTCCCGGAAGGGGAAGACTTCTTCATCCGCTCGGTCAAGTATTTCCAGAGTTCCATCGACGATCCCCAATTGCTGACAGCGGTCAAGGGTTTCATCGGACAAGAGGCCACACACCGACACCAGCATCGGCTCCTCAACGAACGGCTCCAGGCCATGGGTTATCCGACCGCGCGGATCGACCGCCACGTCGCACGCCTGATCAAGCTATTGGAGCGGCGCTTTTCGCCAGAAATGCGGCTGTCGATGACCTCTGCATTGGAGCACTACACCGCGACGCTCGCTGAAATCATTCTCACCAGCGATGACGCCCAGAAGCTCATCGGACAGACAGAGGTTCGACCGATTCTGCTGTGGCATGCGTTCGAGGAGTCGGAGCACAAAGCCGTCGCCTTCGACGCCTATCGGCTGATTGGAGGCACCGAGCGCACCCGCGTACGGGGCATGCGGATCGCCTCTGCAATTCTGTTCGGCGAACTCATTCTGCAGACTGCGCTTTCGATGGCCTCTGACAAGGCCTCGTATAACCCGGTCACGTTGGTGCGTAGCCTACATCGCTTCAGTCGCACCCCGATGTTCACCGCCGATGCGCTGCAGCGATTCCGTTCGTACAACCGCCCCGGCTTCCACCCTGATGATTGGGACAGTGCCGCGGTCCTGGAGCGATGGAGCAAGGAACTGTTCGACCAAGACGGCTCACAGAAGGTCATCGCTCAGCCTGGGTAGCAAAAGTGCGTGAGGAGGGCGACGCAGAAAGACACTGTTTCTGCGTCGTTCCTCCAAACAAACGACAGCGCGCCTGTCGTCACGGATTGGATGCCCGGTGGCGGGTCAAGGCGACAGTCATACAGACAAATGCAGTCGGCCTCGAAACTCACGGAAAGGTTAAGCCTCAGCCGCTGACGACGTAGCGTTGAGCCAAGGTTTCAGCCAGTCGGCTAGTGTGCGCGACCACTTCCTTTTCGGTCACCGCAAGCAAACCGGAGTGCCAGGCCGTGATGACTTCGACGAACCCCCCCACCGCAACCAAAGTGTCCATACGAAGGGCCGTCTCGTCGGCGTCTTCTCTGAGATGTGGCCGGCTTGCCTCGACGACCAACTGCGTTGCCTCCTGCAGCGCCACAGCGCGGCGATCTTGCAGCGGTGAGCTACCTACATGCTGAGCGAGGAGGATGTGCGCCCGGCCAGGATCGCGTGCGATCCGGTCAACCACGATGGCGATCGCCGCGGTGATGGTTTCGATCGGCGGCCGATCCACACGCTCGTCGAAGAGCGCGGAAACCTCGCCGAGCATGTCATTGCGAACGCCATCCCACGCTGCGACGAGAAGATCCTCGCGCGTCTTGAAGTCCTCGTAGAAGTATCGATCGTTGAGCCCTGTCCGGGCGCAAACGCCGCGCATAGTCACTGCGGCCCAACCGCTCTCACTCCAAATCTCGGTCGCAGCCTCGATCAATTGCTGCCGTCGCTCTGCTCGACGCTCAGCACCGGTCCGACCACCCCAGACCTTGCTTCTCGACCTCACCTCACCATCTTGACAAAACGTCGGGCTCACGCCCAAACTGGTGGCATGCGACCCCAATGGTGGCTGATGCCCCCAAATGAATATCCTCCCGCACCGGAAATCAGTGTCGCGATCCAAAGGGCAAGCAGATGAGGTTCTTGCCGTTCGGTAATTCACCAGGTAGAACCCACCGCGCCCACGCAGTAGTCACAGGCGCAGGGAGCGGTATCGGCCGCGCGTTCGCCGTTGAGCTTGCTCGCAGAGGTGGACGTGTTGTGTGTGCGGACAAAGACCCCATCACTGCGAAGGAGTCGGCCGAGATGGTGAGGCAGGCCGGCGGCGAGGGTTTCGACGTCGTATGCGACGTCACCGAACTTGAGCAGGTCCGTAACCTCGCTGATGCCAGTGAAGACTGGTTCGGCAAGGCGGCGAGTCTGGTGATCAACAACGCCGGAATCGGTGCCGGCGGCAATCGCATCGGCGATACGTCGGTCGAGGACTGGAACGCTGCGATTTCTGTCAACCTTTGGGGTGTTATCTACGGTTGCGAGACTTTTGTTCCTCGCCTCCGGAGCAACGGCCGGGGCGGAGTGATCAATGTGGCGTCCGCCGCAAGTTTCGGCTCGGCGCCCCGAATGGGCGCATACAACGTGAGTAAGGCCGGCGTGCTCGCTCTGTCCGAGACATTGGCGGCCGAACTCAGCGGTACCAACGTCAACGTCACAGTGCTTTGCCCCACCTTCGTCAAGACGAACATCGCCAATAATCCTCAGATTGAGGAGTCGGCGGCGAGACTCGCGACCAACCTGATGAGGTGGACCGGCATTTCGCCGGATCAAGTGGCTCGAACGACTCTGAACGCGCACGATCGCGGACAAATCTATGTCGTGCCCCAACTGGACGCGAAAATTTTGTGGCAACTGAAAAGAGCTTTACCCGGTCCGTTTACGCGCGCGTTGGGGCTGGTGGAGCGCATGGCCTCGTGGAACGATCCAGCCGACCAGAGGGAGCAGTGAAATGGCGTTCGCATATAGCGACATGCTCGAGACGATCAAGAACAAGCAATGGGCTCTCGCCGATATCGATTGGGACGCCCCTGGTGCGGAGTTGATCACCGACGAACAGCGTCCCAAACTCAAGCAATTCATGTCCGACGTGGTGTGGATTGAGCATGTCGGAGCGCGCGCCTTTGCTGCGATGGCCCCGAAGGCGCCCTTCGAAGCGCTCGGAGACATTTACCGTTACTTTCACGCCGAGGAGCAGCGTCACGCCAACGCCGAACTTGCTCTGATGCGTCGCTGGGGCATGATCGAGGAAGGCGAAAAGCCTGTACCGAATAAGAACATCCGTCTCGTGATCGAGTGGCTAGATCGGTACGCTGAGGCTCTTCCCCTGACTGTCATCGGCGCCGCGATTCCCGCACTGGAGACCGCGCTGGACGGGGCCCTGCTGAAATTTCTCCTTGATGAGGTCGACGACCCAATTTGCGGGGAAGTATTCAATAAGGTCAACAGCGACGAATCGCGGCACCTTGCAGTAGGTTTTCAAGTCCTGAATGACCTCGGCGCCAGTCCCATGCGAATCCATGCAATCCAAACGGTCGGCGCTGTGATGGACCCCCGTATTCTCACTGGCGCGTTGCTGTATATACCGCTTCTCACGCGCATGTTGATGAATCTCAACGCGATGGGGCTATCCGAAGAGAAGCTGTACAACGCGGTGACGCGATATGGCAATGTCGGGGACCGCAGTGAGCACACGCGGAGGGTGCCTGGATATCACATCTTGAAGGCCCACATGTCCTCCTCGATCAAGCGGTCCCAACCCCTTCACTTCGTTTCCCAGCGCTTAGGCAATGCGATCGACATCTTCCCCGTGCAAGTACTCGGGCGACCGCCTTCATGGACGGATGAACTGACCTATGAACCGGTCGCTAAATGACGGACACGGTAACGACTTTGATCGTCGGCGCCGGCTTCGCGGGTATCGGTACGGCGATGAGAATGCTTCAAGCGGGCATTAACGACTTTGTCATCTTGGAGCGATCACATCGCATCGGGGGCACCTGGCGTGACAACACTTACCCCGGCGCCGCCTGCGACATTCCGTCATTGCTGTACTCCTACTCGTTCGAGCCGAACCCAGGCTGGACTCGCGCATACTCGGGGAGCGCAGAGATCCTCGCCTATATCGACGCGATTGTCGCGAAATACGATCTTGGGAGGTTCATTCATTTCGGTGCGGACGTGAGTGCACTGGAATTCGACGAGGATGCCGGAGAGTGGGTTGTCGACACGACCGGCGGCAGGCGGTATAGGGGCCGTTCAGTCGTGATGGCTAGCGGACCACTTGCTGACGCCAGTTTCCCGGATATTCGTGGCATCGAGTCGTACGAGGGGAAAAAGATTCACAGTGCTCGGTGGGACCACTCCTATGACATGAGCGGTAAGAGGGTGGCGGTTATCGGGACCGGGGCGAGCGCTGTGCAGATCGTTCCCGAATTGGTCCAGTTGGCGGCGTCGGTCAAGGTGTTTCAGAGGACGCCCGGCTGGGTCCTACCGAGGGTGAATTTCCGGCATCCGGCCTGGGCGCGTTCGACTTTCAAGCGCATGCCGGCAACCGAACAGGCCCTACGAGGTGCGTGGTTCTGGGCGCATGAGGTCATGGCCGTGGGCATGGTTTGGGATACCGCTGCCACATCTGTCATCCAAGCGGCCGCGAAGGCGAATCTGCGTCGGCAGGTGAAGGATACCTGGTTGAGACGTCAGCTAACACCGCAGTTCAGACCTGGGTGCAAACGCATGCTTATGACTAACGACTATTACCCTGCTCTCCAGGCCGATAACTGCAAACTCGTCAGCTGGCCGATCGCCACACTGGCTCCGAACGGAATTCGAACCGCCGACGGCATCGAGCATGAGGTGGACTGCATAGTATTCGCGACAGGCTTCGATGTGTGTAAACGCGGTACGCCATTTCCGATCCGAGGGCGCGACGGACGAAAACTCGAAGACGCGTGGTCTGAGGGGAGATTTGCCTACAAGAGCGTGAGTGTGGCCGGCTATCCGAATTTGTTCTTCACTTTCGGGCCTAATTCCGGTCCTGGCCACAACTCTGCCCTTCTATATATGGAGGCAGCAATCGATTACATCGTAAAAGCGATCGAGCTCTTGCGCGACGAAGGTAACGGAGTCCATACCCTGGATGTGAAAGAGGGTAGCCAAAACGCGTACCACTCCAATATTCAGCGGCGGTTACGACGCACGACATGGAACTCGGGTTGCAGCAGCTGGTATTTAACGGAGGACGGCTATAACGGCACGATGTATCCGGGCTTTGCGACTCAGTTCACCAGGGAACTGTCCCGTCTGGATATGCGGGATTACGACATCACTCGGCGTGACGATGCTGACCTGAAGTTGACACAAACACGCTGAACTGCAGCAGCGGATAGGGTAAACATCAAAGCGCACGTGAGGAAGTAATGGGTTCTGAGTCTGGGCAGCACTACAAAATTGTAATAGTCGGAGCCGGGTTTTCTGGGATTGGTACAGCCATCAGCCTGTTGAAGGCCGGATTTGCGGACTTTCTTATAGTCGATGACGCCGATGGCGTCGGCGGCACATGGCACTGGAATACGTATCCGGGAATAGCGGTCGATATTCCGTCCTATAGTTACCAGTTCTCTTATGAGATGCGAACATCCTGGTCACGTACTTACGCTCACGGGGATGAGTTGAAGGCTTATGCAGAGCGGTGTGTAGAAAAATACGGACTCCAAAATTACATCCGGTTCAACACGACTGTGGACGAAGCCTGTTTCGACGAAGGCGCCGCACTATGGCGGCTGAGCTGCTCCTCTGGTCAGAATCTGACCGCGCGTTTTGTGATAAATTGCTCTGGCGTTCTCAGTCGGCCGAAGTGGCCTGATATTCCAGGAGTGCGCGACTTCGCCGGCGTGACGCTGCATACGGCCAGATGGGACCACACGAAAGATCTCACCGGTAAGCGGGTGGCGGTGATCGGGACTGGGGCATCTGCGGTGCAGCTGATTCCCGAAATCGCGAAGATCGCATCAAGTCTGACGGTCTTCCAGCGAACGCCGATTTACTGCTTGCCGAAGCCGGATTTCTCCATACCGAGCTGGGCCGCGACAGTGATGCGGTTGGTGCCAGGGGCACAACTGATGACGCGCACTGCGAGTCAGGCGTTCGTCGAGTTCACATTTCCAATCGCAGCTCATTTTCACTCGTTGATCCCTGTGTCGGACCTCATGGAAGAGGCGGCGAAACGCTATATGCGTCGGGCGGTCGACGATCCGGTGACTCGAGACCAACTCATTCCTCGCTATTCGTTGGGTTGTAAGCGACCGAGTTTCCACAATTCCTATCTCGCAACGTACAACCGTCGCAATGTTTCGCTCGAGACCAGCGGCATCACCCATGTCGACCATGCCTCGGTTCACACGGAAGATGGCAAGAGTTATCCGATCGATGTCATGGTCTTGGCCACCGGGTTCAAAGTGATGGAGTCGGGCAATATGCCGACTTATGTGCTGAAGGGACGCGGTGGAGTGGAGCAGTCTGCCTGGTGGGATGAGCACCGCCTCCAAGCCTTCGAGGGTGTGAGCGTCCCAGGGTTCCCGAATCACTTCAATATCTTCGGTCCCTATGGTTACAACGGCTCCTCCTACTTCACACTCATCGAGGCGCAAAGTCGGCATATCGTCCGCTGTCTTCGTCGTGCGCGCACGCTGAAGGCTGATTACGTAGAGGTCAGACAGCAGGCGAACGACCGCTACTTCGCTGACATGGTTAACCGCCGACATCGACAGGTTTTCTGGCAGCCGAGCTGTTCCAATGCCAACAGTTACTATTTCGACAAACACGGCGATGTTCCGTTGCGTCCGTCAACGACCCTGGAGACTTACTGGCGTAGCCGCACCTTCCGGCTCTCCGATTACCGATTTGAACGTCGCGCAGAATCCGTGGGCGCACGGTGACCGACACTGATGCGACGGACCGGCGCCCCAGTCTTGCAAGTCATTTCGTGGCAATGACTTCGCGAAACACACTGCGTCCGCTGTCGCAACTCATCCCGTCGAACGCCCACGGCCTCGCGGTGATGGATCGCGTACTCCGGATGGCGCTTGTGGGATCGCGGCCCCGCCGAAGCGTGGCGGTTCGCACAATAGATACCGAGTTCGCCGGGAATCAGATACGCGGGGATTGGATCACTTCTCCTGCAGTCGATCCACACGCGGTTCCGTTGCTCTACATTCATGGCGGCGCCTACTCCATGTGCTCACCGGCTACCCACCGCGGCCTGCTCGGTGAACTTGCCTCCGCGAGCGGTCGGCCCATCTTTGCGGTGAGGTATCGGCTAGCTCCACGCTATCCCTTTCCCGCTGCCGCCGACGATGCACTGAACGCATACCGCTGGCTCGTCACAGGGCAGCCTTCGGCTTCCGGCGAACGCGGTGTTGCGGTGGCCGGGGACTCGGCGGGCGGCCAGCTCACGATGGCCACCGCCCTTGGCGCACGTAGTGACGGACTTCCGCTGCCGGATTCGATGCTTCTCATGTCTCCGGTCCTGGATCTGACATGTGAACTCGCGAGGGCACGCGAACTTCGCCGCCGTGATCCTTTCGCCTCTGCTCGGTCCGCGGCCCGCGCTCTTGACCTGTACGTGGCTGGTGCAGATCACCGCAATGAGCGAATCAGCGTGCTCGACGCAGACCTCAGGTCCATGCCACCGATCCTGATTCAGGTAGGCGGAAGAGAAATGTTGATCGATGACTCGAGGCATCTTGCCGACCGCCTCCGATCGGCCGGATCAAGCGTTGAGATACAGGTGTACCGGGGACAGATCCACGTGTTCCAAGCCATGTTCCGAATCCTGCCCGAGGCTCGTGAGGCGATCCACCGCGCTGGAAACTTCCTGAAAGCTTCGGCCCACCGGTGAAAGTGTTGGGACCGTGGATGCTCCACTGCCACCGCGCCATCAACTGCTTCTTAGCTGTCTCATGACAGGCGGCTTTGCGAGGGATCCTCGAGGACACGATCCGTCGATAGTGATCATCGGGGCCGGCGTCGCGGGTATCGCCATGGCCCATCAGCTGAAGAGGGACGGATTCACCAACTTCACCATGGTGGAAAAGGCTGCAGACATCGGCGGCGTCTGGCGCGACAACACCTATCCAGGAGCGGCTTGCGACGTGCCGTCAGCGTTGTACTCACTCTCGGACAAGCCCAACACTCGTTGGTCGAGACGTTATGCAGAACAGCCCGAGATACTCCAATATCTTCGCCGACTCGTCCTGGCCGACGGAATGGACCTGCAGCTGCGCACGCGGACCGAAGTCGTCGAGATGACCTTCGATGAACAGGCCGGCCGTTGGCGTTTGGTGACCGAATCCAGCGAGACGATCTGGTGCGATGTCGTGATTTCGGCCGTGGGGCAGCTCTCGCGACCTCATACGCCGAATATTGCCGGCGAAGACACCTTCGAGGGGCCGCGTTTTCATTCGGCGCGTTGGGACCATTCGGTATCGCTGCGCGGCAAGGAAGTAGCCGTCATCGGGACAGGCGCAAGCGCGATACAGTTTGTGCCATGGATCGCACACGAGGCACAGCGCGTAACGCTGTATCAGCGCACGGCGCCTTGGATTTTGCCGAAGTGGGACAGCAGGTACGGACGTCTTCACCAACAGCTGATTAAGGTTCTGCCGCTGTGGCCGCGTCTTGAGCGTTTCGCGGTATGGCTGATTTTTGAAGTGCTCGCAGTGACGTTGGTCGACGCGAAGCCCTTGTCACGCATTCTCGGCGCGGTCGCCCGCTACCACCTCCATCGGCAGGTTGCCGATCCAATGCTGCGCCGGCAACTCACGCCATCAGATGCGCCGGGGTGCAAGCGGGTGTTGTTCTCGAATGATTACTACCCCGCGATTGCCAACGGTGAAGTCTCGTTGGTGACCAACGCGGTTGCGAAGCTTTGCGACAAGGGAGTCGTGACCGACGATGGCGTACTCCACCACGCGGACGTCGTCATTTACGGAACAGGTTTCCGCGCTACCGACTTCCTCGCCCCGATGCGTGTTCGCGGCTGGGGCGGAGTGACTCTGGACGAGGTGTGGGGGACGCAGGCGCACGCATACCTGGGCATTACAGTCCCGATGTTCCCGAATCTCTTTCTCCTCTATGGCCCGAACACGAACGTCGGTTCCGGGTCGATCATTTACATGATCGAGTCTCAGGTCCGCTATGTCGGTGCCCTCATCAAGATTTTGGCGAGTGCCCCAGGGCGTACGGTCGACGTCAGGCCAGACATCGAGCAAAGCTACAACACACGATTGGGCCGGCGGCTGCGAAGGTCGGTGTGGGCGCTTTGCGCGAGCTGGTACACGACCTCGAGTGGCGCGATCCCGACGAACTGGCCTGGGCCTACATTTGCCTACCGGATCCTCACCCGCAAACCACGCAATCACGATTATCTATTCAGGCACGTTGAACGCCTTCAGTTAGACGGCCCGAGTGAGAACGGCGCGAGGCTGCGCAGATGATCCGGGTCGCAGGCGGTGTCTAACATTTCACTGTTCATTGTTCGAATATTGACATTCAGCACATCTATGTAAACTGTTACCAGATACCCGTGCAGCAGAGCGCCCAGGAGGCATCGTGGCTAATCAGCTTCTCGCACTCACGCGTCACCCCAAGGAGCGGTTGACGTCTGTCCTGTTGGCGCCCGCCCCCCGCGTCGTCGATGACAAATGGCGACAGTGGAGTCGGGACTGGAGAGTCCGGGAACTTGCGCTGGCCCCCGCCGGATCTGGGCTGAGAGCCGTCCTAGGGGACGCTGGACTCCCGTTGCTGGGGCACACTGTCGACTACATCCGATTTGGTTCAGAATTCAGTCGGGAGCGTTACGAACGTTTGGGCTCGGTGTCGTGGATGGGCGCATTCGGTACCAAAATGGTGGTCATCGCCGGTCCAGACGCAACGCGTGAGGCGTTCACAAGCGAAGCCAAGGCCTTTTCTCAGGATGGCTGGTCCTTCTTGATCGATGCTTTCTTCCATCGCGGGTTGATGCTCATGAGCTTCGACGAACATTTGATGCACCGGCGCATCATGCAGGAGGCGTTCACGCGTCCTCGCCTGACCGGATATGTCGGGCAGGTGGCCCCGTGCGTTCGCGCAGCCGTGCCCGCGTGGCCGACCGGTCCGTCGGTCCGGATCTACCCGTTGTTGAAGAATCTCACCCTCGATATTGCCACGGATGTCTTCATGGGTGGCCGCGGCAAGGACGAGAGCGCTGCTGTCAACGAGGCGTTCATTTCCACTGTTCGCGCGGCGAGTTCCTTTGTGCGAGTTCCACTCCCGGGCACCAGGTTCCGCGCCGGCGTGCATGGGCGGCGCGTGTTGGAGGCTGTCTCTTATACACAT